>JBAXSA010000473.1:0-2398 GCA_037130945.1 Pseudomonadota bacterium
AGATGGTGAAAGGCCATGGATTCCGGCATGTCCTCAAAACCCAATATGAGCCATTCTGATTTTGGTTAAACCGAAATTGCTCAATTATATTGTGGCAATTTACCTGATCGCCACGGGGGTGTTGGGACTTCTGGGTCATCCAATCTAAAATAAGGATAACCTGATCGCTCATATCGGCAGTCGGATGGAATGCCGGGTCATGCCAGATAAAATGCTTATGGATCAACCTCCGTTGAGCAAGCGACAGAGGGCTTCATCCAACTACCGATATGAGCGAACCTGATCGGGTCAAACCCACCCCAAGCCACATGAATATCGCAACTGCCAACTCCCTGGCTCTCATCTTGGCTATTAGCGGGATAGCCTCCTCGGTACAAGCAAGTGTTTTGACAAAACCTGATAACCTCATCAAGTCTGATGTGGCTTATCCATCGACTGTCCCTGTTCCGCAGAGTTTATCCATCGATAATGGCGACCGTGCTGCGTGTATGCGCGATAGCACTGAAGTCACCAGCCTGTCCCTGATCCAAAATATCGGTCTTGGCACCCTCAGTGGCTTTGCCGCCTCAAGTCTGATTACACTGACAGCGGGATCTTTGCGATTTGTCTCAAATCTTTGGTGGCCGATGGCCGGTGCGGTGGGAGGCTACCTAATAATTGACGATAGAACCGGTGGCAGAGTTGCGGCTTGTCAGTCGGACACCGAATCACGGACTGCGGAGGGAGTGGATGTCAGGAAAAGCTGGTTTCTTCTAGTCCCCAGGTCTTGGGCTGAAAACAGCGCTGAATCGCAATACCAGCAAACCAAGATCGATGCAGAACAGAAAGGTCTGCTCAACGCAAACCTGGAACAGCTTAAACGCCTAAAGACCATCTCCAGTCGGTTGGTCGCACATGCCAGTCGATTCGACCCCAATGCACAACGCTGGCAATGGGAGATCAATCTGCTGGAAGCGCCAATTGTCAACGCCTACTGCATGCCAGGTGGCAAGATCATGGTTTACTCCGGGATCATCGAGCAGCTGGATCTGAGTGATGACGAGTTGGCGGCCATCATTGGTCACGAAATCTCCCATGCACTTCTGGAACACGGCCGTGCCCGCATGAGCGAACAATTGGTGAAGCAAATCGGCCTTGGGATTTTGAGCCTGAAATTCCAACTCGGAAACCTGGCGGCTTCCGCGCTCGCCCAAGCTTCTGCGCTGGCGATCTCACTACCCTATTCCCGTAAACATGAAACCGATGCCGACTTGGCAGGCATCGAATTGGCCGCCAGAGCTGGTTACGACCCTCGAGCAGCGGTTCGCGTGTGGCAAAAGATGAGTAGCATCGGCCAGGGACAACCACCCCAATGGCTATCCACGCACCCGGGTCATGCCAATCGCATCCAGGATATCGAGGCCAACCTGCCTAAAGTCCTGCCTCTTTATGAATTGGCCCAAGCGAAGCTTCGTTAACTAAGGCACACTTCGCAAAACTCCAGGATTCCATCACCGGTTTAGGAAGACAATCATGCCCCAACTCAAAATTGGTATTCCCAAGGGTAGCCTGGAAGAAGCTACCTTCAAACTGTTTGCCCAGGCTGGTTGGAAGATTTCCTCTCGCTCCCGCAACTATTTTCCGGACATCGACGACCCAGAACTCAGCGCCGCGCTGGTTCGTCCTCAAGAGATGGGAGCCTATGTGGCCAACGGCACCCTGGACATGGGTTTAACCGGTCTGGACTGGGTACTGGAAACTGAGGCTGATGTGGAGCAGGTGTGTAAGCTTACCTATTCCAAATCCTCCGACCAGCCTTGTCGATGGGTCTTGGTGGTGAACAACGACTCTCCCATTCAGAGTCTTGAAGATCTGGCCGGCAAAAAGATCGCTACCGAGTTGGTGGGATTCACCCGTCGCTATTTAAGCGAGCGAGGGATTAGCGCAACGGTGGAGTTTTCCTGGGGTGCCACCGAAGCCAAAGTGGTGGAAGGCTTGGTGGACGCCATCGTCGAGATCACCGAAACCGGCAGCACCATCCGTGCTCATGGCTTGCGCATTGTCTGTGATTTACTGCACACCCATACTTTACTGATCGCTAATCGTGCGGCGCTGGCTGATCCTTGGAAACGCGCCAAAATCGAACAACTGACTCTGCTATTGCGTGCGGCACTTGCGGCTCGTCATAAGGTAGTTCTCAAGATGAACGTGGCAGCAGATCGACTCGATGGTCTTGTGGCATTATTGCCGTCCCTCCACGCCCCTACCGTCAGTCCCCTCTATGGTGGTGACTGGCTAGCAGTAGAAACGGTGGTGGAGCGGGATCAGGTACGAGACCTCATCCCTCAGCTTTTGGCGTCGGGTGCCGAGGGAATATTGGAATATGAGCTGAAGAAAATGGTGTGACTCGGCTTGGAAA
>JBAXSA010000474.1:0-2385 GCA_037130945.1 Pseudomonadota bacterium
CTATCAGTATCACCTGGACACCTCCATCGAGCGCCAGAGCGACTACCTGATCGATCTCCATGGACGGGTTCTGACCGACTTTATTGGCCGCTACGAACAGCTGGATGCTGATTTTGATCTCGTCTGCCGGCGTCTTGGTATCCCCACCCCGCCATTACCCCACAAACGCCGCGCCGCCAATCGCCAGACCGACTATCGCCGCTATTACACCGATGAGTCCGCTCAGTGGGTAGCCGACTACTTTCGCCGCGACATCGAGCTGCTCGGTTACCGCTTCGATCCGGATAAGCGATAATCCCATTTGTTTCCAGTCTTCCAGGCTTTCAGTCTTTCAGTATTTCCGGAACCCACGCCATGCGCCTGCTACTCACACCACTGATCGCGCTTTTGAACCGACTCAAATTCAGCGCCAAGTTCACCCTCATGGCGGGCCTATTCTCGCTCCCTCTGGTCTATCTGCTATTGCTGACCCTTTCTCACCTGAACGAGACGTACCAAACCGCCCGGAACGAGGAACAGGGGATCCGGTCTCTGAGCGTCTTGCAGCCTCTGTTATTGGGTGTGCAACGTCATCGGGGGCTCTCCAACGCCTGGCTGTCCGGCGACACGAGCGCCAGATCCCTGCTGGACAAGGCCGCGGCGGATACTGACCGGGCGCTGGATGCCATCCTCGGCCAGCCGTTTTTTGGCACGCACGAACCGATCAAGTCCATTGCTTCGAAGTGGCGCACTCTGAAAAACCAAGGTGCCAGCACACCGCCTGCCCAGAGCTTTTCGGCCCATACCGCCCTCGTGAAAGAGGTTATGACTCTGTCCGAGGAGATCGCGGATCATTCCCAGCTCACTCTGGATCCCGTGATGGATAGCTATTACCTACAGAACGCCATCATCCTGCAGGCCATGCCACTGACTGAGGTATCGGGACAGTTGCGTGGCAAGGCATCGGGCATCATGACCCGCAAGGCCGTCACGCCGGAGGAAAAAGTGGTAATCGCCACGCTGTCGGCACAGGCCAAGGACTACAGTGAGCATCTGACGACGAGCCTGCAGCGGGCCTTGACCTACAACCCTGCCCTGCAATTCCTCATGCCACGGCTTGATGCGTTATCCACGACGCTCACCCGTGTCAACGAACTCACCCTGCGGGAGGTCATGGCCGAACAATTTTCCCTGTCCGCCACGGATTACTTTGCCAGGGCGACCGCACCGATCGATCAGACCCTCTCCCTCCTGGAGGGCGCGAGTACCTTTCTCACCGGCTTGCTGACCGAACGCCGCACCAGCGCGCGGGCCGCCATCGTCGTCAGCCTGGTGTTGGCGGCCGTGCTGCTCGGCCTGATGGGTGCCTTGGCGAGCTTGCGGAACGCCTCCGGCAGGGACTGGATCGGTTCCGGTTATAGGGCCGGTCAGGGGTGTCGGGGATCCGGCGGGCGCTTGCCGGACAATAGGTAGGCAAAGGCGATGACCTCTGCCACCGCGAGATACAGTGTCTCGGGAATGTGGTCTCCGAGGGGGATTTGCGAGAGCAGGGCAGCCAGTTCCGGGTAGTCCTCCAGCGGTACCTGGTGTTGGCGCGCCAGTTCGACGATCCGTTCGGCCGTGAGTCCGGTACCCTTGGCCACCACGCGCGGCGCGTTACGGCCGTCATAGCGCAAGGCCACGGCGAGATCCGGCGGGTCGTGTTCAAAATCGGTCATGCCTTTTCATCCAGCAAGGGGGGGATCACCGGCCGCGAGACCACCGGGCGAGGCGGCTTACCCTGGTAGGCCTGGAGCAATCCCACCTCAAGCCCCACAGCCCGGAGCCGGGCCGCCAGCTGTTCGAGATGGTCGTGCATCAGCACCACCGTGGCTTGGCGTTCCGCCCAAAAGACCACCCCCACCTGATTCGCCCGAACCCTCACCCGGGCGTGGCTCGGGCCGAGCGCCGAGAAATCGAAGGCCAGATCCACGGTAAAGCCGCGTCCCTCGCCCTTGCCCCGCCCTGCCGATTCGTCCTCTTCTTCGATACGGCACTCGAAGGATTGCGTCTGACCCGCCACCTGTACCGGGATCTCCAAATGCCAGACGACCTTGGTGCCATCATGGGATGGCAGCGAGGCCAACTGGTGGTAGCGCACCCGGGCCAGCGCAGCCTCGCCCTGCTGGCTGATTTCCCGCAGGGCTCGCGATTCGTTATCAAGGCGGCCCGGCGGGGCCAGTGACTCGGCGGTCGATGGGCTGTCCTCCGCCGGGAGCGGAACCTGGCTGGGCAGAAGCGTCGGCTTGGCCACCAGGATCGGCGAGGACTCGCGAGGATGCACGAGCGGTGGCTGTGGGGCGGGGATCGGCGCGTCCGGGTGATCTGGCCATAGCAGGGCGGGCAACCGATCCACCAGGTTCCGCT
>JBAXSA010000475.1:0-2380 GCA_037130945.1 Pseudomonadota bacterium
CGCGGCCTGAAGCGCCCGGATGGCGGATTCCCGGCCCGCGCCGGGGCCTTTGATGTACACTTCCACTTCCTTCATTCCGAACGCAAGGGCCTTCTTTGCAGCCTGTTCTGCCGCCACCTGGGCCGCATACGGTGTCGATTTTTTTGAACCACCATAACCGACGATCCCCGGTGCTGACCATACCAAGCAATTCCCCTGCTTATCGGTGATGGTCACAATAGTATTATTGAAACTCGCCTGAATATGGGCAATGCCAGAGGTGATCCCTTTGGCTATTTTCTTCTTCCTTGCTTTTTCCTTAGTGGCCATGCGTTAACATCCTTCCTGTTAAAAACTATTTTCCAGCTGGTTTTGGCGGAGCTGATTTCTTCTGCCCCTCTGGTTTCTTCACAACCGCCAATCCGCCCTTTTTCGGTCCTTTACGTGTACGCGCATTGGTCTTACTACGCTGCCCGCGCACCGGCAACCCTTTACGATGACGCGACCCGCGATAGGACCCAATATCCATCAAACGCTTGATATTCTGAGAGATATCTCTGCGCAAATCACCTTCAATACGTAAAGATGATTTCTGGATAGTATTGGTAATACGCGAAACCTCATCTTCATTCAGGTCTTTGGCCTCTACCCATCCACGATTAGCGGTCAAGAATGGATGCTCGATAGTGCAAACGATGTCCTTTCCTTCTGTAAATTTTAGAAGTATCCATCCTGTTGGTTTTGCTGGAATACAATCAGACTTGCGAACCAAAACGGCTACAACCGACTTCAGTTCCGTATTCCCTGTCCGCTCGTTGAAGGACAACACCTTCATTCCTTCCTTGATCTCTGAAATTGGCCGCTCCTCACCATTCGCCATAAGAACCTTGGAGTCGTGCCTGAAACAACCGTCCACCTTGGGCATGACCACGATCTTGCCGCCATTGGGAGCGTATTTCTTGTACCACGCCACAACTTCAGCAACCGTGTACGCCTTGTCCAGTGATCCCATGAGAGAGCTATGAGTGACCTTCCTCCCGTAAGACGGTACCGCACCAACAGAATTAAGGACTTCTGTGCCCTGAGTGACCTCCGGGGCCATTGGGTCTTTCTGTACTAGTTCCCAGACGAGCGTCTTCAACTCTTCAACCAACGCATCATATTCAGCGTCAGTAATTTCCTGCTTCGCCTTGTTATAGTAATTGTTGGAATGATGCTGAATGATCTCCGCCAACTCCGCTACTTGTTTCGCCATTGGATTGTCCATATCGTCCTCCTTCACTACATAGCAGAATTGGCACCGGAATACGGTTCCAGTGCCAACTCATCTCACTTCTTTTTTACGCAGCCAGTTCGTAGACCCCACGACCGACCTTCTTGACTCGTTTCTCCGTGCCATTGCTGATGGCCTGTGTCAGGGTTCCGTTGAACGTGGCATAAGGATCAGCCGAAGCACTTGCGTAAATCCCTTGCCCAATCGCCTTGTCAACGATTTCCCGGTAATGCATCTGCTTACCATCCTCCGAAAGCACCTTCACCGCCGCATCCCCGATGGTCAATCCGCCCTTGGCCTTGCCTGTAACAGAGTTCGCCGTAGGGTTAGCCGGGGATGCTGTGGAGTTAGCCGCAGGAATCTTGATTGCCTGCTTGGCTGCCTGCTTTGCCGCCATCTTTGCCGCCAGCTTGGCATCGATCCCCACTTGTGCCGCCCTCATCTTCTCCGACACCACCCGAACGGCATCCTCGATCTTCTCTGCAAGAGCCTCATACTTAGCCTCTTCGCCAAGGAGTTCCTGATAGACCGCCATCAACTTGGATGTGTCTTCAATCTCGTCCAGATGTCCCTTGATAGACGAAACCCGCTCGATCCGACCGACCGCAGCAAGTTGTTCCGCAATGGTTTCCTCAACCGCTATCTCGACAGAATCCCACACGTTCTGACGTTCCGCCGAACCATTCATAACCCGCTCGGCATAGATTCGAGACCTGCTGTTGAAACTCGCGATGACCTTTTGCGCATCCAGAATGAATTGCGAGTACCGACTCGGCACGAAATAGATGCCGCCGGTGGGCCGCTTGCTCACGCCATGACACATCCGAACCACTTCCCGAAGAAAGTTGCGGATATCCTCCTCTGTGCATTTCCCCTTGAACTCATCAAGAGCCTTGTCAAAGGCTTCCTTGAGGTTGCCCTGAGAGGTTACCTCACCGGTCTGTTTGTCCATCGAGATTGTGGTCTGCTGTTCAAACGAGACCTTGTTGTCCGCCTGTTCCCGCTCCAGAATCCCGTAGACTATTTTGTCTTTCGTATTCTTGACGACTTCCCCGATCCGACGATTCTTCTTGGACCGACGGTCATTGAACGAACGAACTGCACGAGAAACTTCCTTATGGCGACTAG
>JBAXSA010000476.1:0-2372 GCA_037130945.1 Pseudomonadota bacterium
TGGCCTGCGGACCCTGCGGGCCTGTCGCTTCGCCGCCCAGCTGGGCTTTGAGGTGGAGGCCGCCACCCTGGCAGCCATCCCCCAGCGCCTGGAGGTGGCCCGCAAGGTCTCAGTGGAGAGGGTCTTCATGGAGCTGGACAAGCTGCTGCGCGGCCTGGATCCGGCCAAGGGCCTCCGCCTGCTGGTCGAGAGCGGCCTCCTGGACCTCTGGCTGCCAGAGCTGCGCCCGATGCTGGGCTGCGGCCAGAACCGGCACCACCGGTACGACGTCTGGGCGCACACCCTGGAGATGGTAGGTCTGACGCCTGCCGAGCCGGGCCTCCGCTGGGCGGCGCTGCTCCACGACCTCGGCAAGCCGGACACCCGGTCCACGGGGCCGGACGGCCAGATCCACTTCTACGGGCACGAGGCGCGGTCGCTGGAGCTGGCCGACGGCCTCCTGGCGCGGCTCAAGGCCAGCCATGCCCTGCGCCAGGAGGTGGCCGCCCTCATCCGCCACCACGGGACCCATCCCTCGGCGGCCTGGGGAGACGCCGCCTGCCGCCGCTTCCTGCGGCACCTCCAGGAGGATGGCTTGCCGCTGGCGCAGTGGGGCGCCTTACGCCTCGCGGACAACCTGGGGAAGGGGCTCGACGCCGAGCGCCGCGAAGACGAGCACCAGGCCCTGCTGGCGCGCCTGGAGGCTCTCGCCGCCTCCGCGCCACCGCTGTCCGTGCGGGCGCTGGCCCTGGACGGCGCGGCCCTCATGCAGCTGACCGGACGGCGCGGCGGCCCCTGGCTCGGCGAGCTCCAGCGCCACCTGCTCGAGGCCGTCCTGGATGACCCCGAGGCCAACACTCCCGAGCGGCTTGCCATCCTCACCCGGGACCTATTCGACGGCGATCAGAATCCATCGGTGTGAATCTATGGCGCGTTTATTGGTTATGGACTATATTGGAACCATGGAGGCATTCAATGAACGCCATGGCCGCAAGGGTCACCCAGGGAGGTCGCTTGGTGCTTCCCGCCGCCGTCCGACGGTCCATGAAGATCTCGGATGGTGAGGTGCTCATACTTGAAATGCAGGGGCAGGTGCTCCAGATCACTCCCCTTCGGGATCGGCTGGACGCCATTCAATCCATCTGCTCCAAGGTGCTTGAGGGTGGCCATGTGGTGGACGAGTTCCTGGAAGAACGTCGCCGGGAAGCAGCCAAGGAACTTCACTGATGCGCCGCTACCTCCTTGATGCAAGCGCCGTCCTCGCCTTCATGAGCAACGAGACCGGTGCCGAGAAGGTCCGGGCCGTGCTCCTTGAGGGCCAGGCCGGGGTCACAGCCATCAACATTTCCGAAGTGGCTGCAAAGCTGATTGCCCGGGGCCTGTCCAGTGTGGAGGCTGAATTCCAATGCCGGTCCATGGGGCTCGACATCCTTGAGACGGACGAAGGCATTGCCTTTGCCGCTGCCGCGCTGGTTCCCTTCACCCAGCCGCTGGGGCTCTCCCTGGGGGATCGCGTTTGCCTGGCGACGGCCGCGCGGGATGCCATCGAGTTGGCCCTCGCCGACGAATCGATCGCCCTTCAGAGCGCGCAGCTCAAGTGGCTCGAATCGATGACGGAAAATGCCCGCCAACGCGCGGCGAATCCGGACGCCACGGGCATCGACGCGTTGCGTTTGGAAAGCGAACTCGCGCGGGAAACTCAAATCCTCGCCGCCGCGCGGCGTACCCGCGAAAGCCTCACCAGCAGCTTGAATCTACGACTCGGCCGCCCACTGGAATCGCCTTGGCCGACCCTGGATCTCGGCAACGCCTCCTATTCCGTGCCACTGGCAAACTCCGAGATCGCCCGCATCTCGCACGCGAACCCCAAGGTCCGCTCGCTGCGGGAAATGGCGTCGGCCGCATCTGCGGAGACCCGCATCGCCGACCGCGAGCGTTTGCCGCAGCTATCCGTGGGAGTGGATGTCGATACCTACTCGGGCAGCGATTTCCGCAGTGCCTCGCTAGGGCTGAAAATGAGCCTGCCCTACGTCAATCGCAGCTCGTACTCGGCCAAGATCGCGGCCTCGCAGCTTCGCGAAAAGGCCGCGCTGCAGGATATTGAAACGACCCGCTTGGAGGTCGCGTCGGGAGTTCTGGCCGCTGTGGCGGAGTCGAAAAACGCCGCCGCCCAGGCCCGCGCTTATTCGGGCGAAGTCTATCAGCGCGCCCTCTCCGCCAGCCAGGCGGTGGAAGGTTCGTGGATCAGCTCGAAGTCCTCTGTCGCCGATCTGCTGGATGCACAACGCCAACTATTTTCCATCCGACTTGAACAGCGTCGCTTCGTCGCCATGCAACGAGTGGCGCTCGAAGAACTCAACCAACTCGTTCCAAAGCTCAACTAAAACTCACCA
>JBAXSA010000477.1:0-2368 GCA_037130945.1 Pseudomonadota bacterium
TTCTTTCCAGCATGAAAGGCAAAGTCTTTTCCAGGGTTCGTCGGCCTCGAAGGGTTCTTTGCATTTAGGACAAATTTTAATGTTCATGATGGTTTCTCGCTGCGTTCTGTTTGCCGGTCTATCGCTGCCGCCCCCCTGGGGGAAGCGCGTTCTTAGATTTTGGACGGGTTAAACGGGATAGACGGGTTATTTCCTGCTCCAAAAAATACTTGGGTAAAAATCTTCCGAAAAATTTCGGGGGAGTAAGAAATAACCCGTTTAACCCGCCTAACCCGTCTGGGGATGAAAAACCGTCATCTTCGGGCATCAGAAACCTGCCATTTGACAATGGTCTTGTAGGCTCTGTCGGGGGTTATCCTTAGCCCAGACACAACGCGGCCTGCGTTGCTGCGCAGGTACCAGGACATTAGCCTGGGATTTATCACACCTCGGTCGCCAGCGACCTCGACACAAGCTGATCTCAGGGCGTCAACAACGCCAGCGCCCTCGAAGCCCGTGGTGCGGTTTATCAACTCTGGAACGGTCACAGAATCTCGACCAATGACCGATGACCACGCCGCCAGGAGGTTCCCCAATTTGCTGCCCTCCGGATCTTCAGATCTCAAAAATTCCTGACTGTCTGTCGGATCTGGAAACCCTAGCCACCGGATAGGCGCAGCCACAGCCCGTGACCATCCCTCGAAACGGCCCAGCACACGCCCGCCGTCTTCCGGTCTGCCGGCCGCAATGTACCCCCTCAGGATCGTGAGCAAGGCCGACAGTAGCGGGCCTCGGCTTGTTGTAACTGTCTGGATAATGTCGGTCTCGAATGATCTTTGTTCGGGTCGTTCTACTCCCGGATCGATGCTCAGTCTGAGCATCCTGCGAACCATATCGCCCCGACAGTGCAAATTATTACCAGTAGCAGCCAGCGCGACGCGGGTCGGTAGTTTGACCATGACGCTCTGGCCCAAGATGCGGTCGCTCCATTCGCTGGCGGTGAGTAGCGCGTTTAGGGATTCCCCACCTAGTGCCGTCGTTACGTTATCCAAACAAACGCTTGTGGCACCACTGGCAAGGATGCTGGTTATCCGCTTTCTGGTCTCAGATTCAGCATCCTGCCCTCCACCAGGGGGCGACATGATTGCGCTATCGCGGCCTCGGACGAGTAAGTTACACGCCTCGATCAGCAAACCCTTGCCGGAACCTGGTGCCGTTGCTGATACGCCGAATAGGGGTGCCAGGCGTAACAATGCTCTTAACAGCAGTGTAATCAGGTACGCCAGCAGTACGGCTTGATCTATCTTTGGATGCTCGAATGGGAACTCCCGGAAAGGCTCCAGCAGGTATTCCGCAGCCCTCTTGGCCTCGGCCAGATCGGGGCTTGTGGACAGCGTCAACTCAGGGCATCGCCCATCGTGAAACAGGCGGGTTACTGGGTCATAACCGGTGACAGTTACTACACTCCCGTCAGGTCTCAAAATAGGCGCCTCACTCAACGCCAACATCGGCGGGATACCATCCCACTCGCCGCACAAGCTCAAAACACTGGAAGCAAGCTGTGGAGCGGGATCGGTCGGTACCCATTCGATCTCCCCCGATGGAAGTGCCTTTGGTTTCTCGAACCTGGCCGCTCGTTGAAGGTGAATCCTTAGGTCTGGAACGCATACCGGAGACAGAACCGCGCATCCTTTCGCGTATCGGATACCGTCTGTTTCCACCGTTTCAGGAACATGCACCACTCGCGTTAGTACCTGCCCTCGCTGGAAAAGTCTCGGTGGATTCTGGTCAGCGATTGCTGCGATACAGTCCTCCGTGTTGGAGGTCAGCGATCCGCCAAACACACGGATCACGGGTCTGGGGTCAAGGCGTTTCCGCCACTCGGACAATGCTTTTTTTGCGTCTCCACCAAATTCAAGCTGGGTGGATACGTCAAACGCATCTAGCCCGACCACAACGCCCTCCTTCTGAAGTGCGAGGCGGCAGTGTTCTCCGTGATGCGAGACCACACGCCAAACGCCAGCCTTGCTCTTGAAAAGGGCAACGCCAGCCATGCCCGAGGTACTGGCTGGGGACAATATCCGCCAACAGGGCCAGCCGTTTAAGCTGGTCTGGCTGGCGACCTTGTAGCCGTGTTTCCCTAACAGTTCGAGGATCTTCTCGGGTGGAAACCGTGCGTTTATCTGTCCGATGATCCCGGATCTCGGGGCAGGGTCAGATAGACCGGCAAGATCGATCTCCTCGCCCTCTGGGGCTGGTTCCGGCTCGCCCTGGTGCTGTTGTTCCTCGGGGGCTGGCTCTGGTTGCTTTGCCAGCAAGTCGACATCGTCAAAACTCAGCCGGAAACCTCCGTCGTGCTGGTAAAATTCAAACGGCGCATCCTCATCGC
>JBAXSA010000478.1:0-2363 GCA_037130945.1 Pseudomonadota bacterium
GGGGCCCTTCCGTGATGACGGCATCAGGCCCAGCCAATTGCCGGATCATGGAAGATAAGTTGTTGGTATTCCGAACCGCGGGATCAGCCTTAGCTTCGGCGATAGTCTCCCGAGTCAGACGCCCGTCCGCCAGGGTCCAGACGGCGGTAGCGAAGTCGAGGATAATGGGGATGTTGAATACGTGCTCGACGATGACCAGGGTCAGGCGATGGGCCACGGCAAGTTCGCGCAGAACGGCAATGATGCTGGCAATGCCCTTCTGGTCGAGCCCGGCGAGTGGCTCGTCAAGAAAGACGATCTTCGTATTGGCACGGGCGCAACGGGCAAAAGCGATACGTTTGGTTTGACCGAGGGAGATCATGTCAGCGGATGACTCACACCGGTCGCCAAGCTCCAGTGCATTGAGCAACGCCTGTACGGCCTGGCGGTTCTCGGCCTCGGCTTGGAGGCAGCGGCGGGGCCGGGAAAGGATATGCCACGGCTTTTCACCTGGCTGGTCAGGGCTGGCGACAGCAAGGTTGTCGAGCAGCGTCTGCGAACCAAAGAGCCGCGTGTCCTGCCAAGTGCGGCCGACGCCTTCAGAGGCGACGCGCTCTGGGGTGAAGTGATCCCAGGGGTTGATCTCTTGCCACCAGCGACGCGGGAAACGGAAATGTTCCGGGTGACTGTTGACGTAGAGGTGTATGTCACCGACGTCGGGTTCCATATTGCCGGTGAGGATGTTGAGCAGGGTGGTCTTGCCAGAACCATTTTCACCGCGCAGCAGCACCACTTCGCCCTCATGGAGGTCAAGGTCGACGCCATCGAGCACGGTCTGGCCGCCGAATGACTTGCGTAGACCATTGACCTGCATGAGCACGCGGCCCAGAGACGGATCTGAGGTGTCCGTCTCCGGGCGGGTGTTCTGGTTGTGTTCGATAGCGACCATACTCGTTCTTCTTTACCCTTTTGGTTTCGTGCCGACCCGCTTCATTGCACCCTGTACTTCCCGGCCAAGCCCTGGGGGCGAAAATGAACTATCAGCACCAATAGCACTCCATATGCCAGTAACCGCACATTGGCCGCCACGGTATCAGGCAGGTGGACCATCCGCAGGATCTCTGGCAAGGCCAACAACACCGCAGCCCCCACCAGCGGCCCTCGAAAATTGGCCATTCCGCCTACGAGCAGCATGCAAACCATCAGGATGGACTCGTCCAGCGTGGCTGAACTGGCGTCAACAAAGCTCACATAGGACGCATAGAGCACGCCCGCAACGGCTACCAGTCCACAGGAGAGCGCAAATGCCTCCAGCTTCACCCGGCGTACGTTCTTGCCCAGCCCCCGGAGCGCGAGTTCGTCATCGCGCATGCACTGGAGAAGCCGACCCCAAGGCGACGATTGAAGCCGCCAAGTGATTAACGCGCAGATCGCCAAGAGCGTCAAAGCAATAACACATATGGAAGCTGTGGTATCCATTGAGATACCAAATATATCAGGTCGTGGAATGCCGGCAAGCCCAAACGGCCCGTTGGTTAGATTGCGCAGTGTGCCGGGCTTGGCCTGCGACTGATACCAGTTGTGGAGCACACTGAAGATGAGAGTCTGGGCAGCCAATGACATAAGCACGAAGTTGTCGCCGCGAAATCGCCAAGCCGGGAGGGATACGATCAGGCTCAACAGAGTGACAATCACCACGGCCGCAACCAGCGCGGGGACAAATCCCCATCCGTACAACGAGAGTATGGCGTAGCTGTAGGCCCCAATGGCAAAATAGGCTGCGTGTGCGAGTGTGAGGAGCCCGCAGTAGCCGATCACCAGATTGAGGCTCAGCGCGGCAATCGCGTAGATGCAGAAGTAGATGAGCAGATGAAGTGCGTAGTTCATGGCGCCGACTCCAAGCGCAGCTTTCGTCCCAAGATGCCATGAGGTCGGAAGAGAAGGAAGATGGCCAGCAGTACAAACGTCACGGCATCTTGCCAGCGGGCCGACAGATGCCAGACGATGGAAGTGCGGATAAGACCGAGCAGAAGGCCCCCCAGGACCGGTGCCAGAAAGGACGTATGCCCACCGATGATCATGGCCACCACCGCCAGCAGCAGAACTGGAAGCCCACTGTGTGGATCGAATCCAAGATCGTTGGCTACAGTAAGCGCGCTGATGGCCCCCAAGAAGCCGGCAGCGCCGAACGCGAACAGCCGCAGATGGCGGATGTTGTGGCCATAGAGCGCAAGCTGAATCGGGTTATCCGCCATGGCTCGTAATCGCAACCCCAGGTTACTGAATCGCAACCAGCAGTAGAAGAAAGCAAGCATGACTACCGATATCCCAGCCGCCAGTGCCTGCGCACGTGTAATGATCAGGCCGGACCCGAAACGATAGAC
>JBAXSA010000479.1:0-2357 GCA_037130945.1 Pseudomonadota bacterium
TTCCTCTGAAGTTTACATGGGTACATTTTACATTATTTGGAGGCCGCACCCATCGCGCAGGGTCGTGAGCCAAGACGATTCCTCCGATCCGGGATAGGCCCGCCGGTCAGCATCCAGCACGGCACCGTGGGGTTCCCTGATCCATTCACCGTTTTCGTCACGCCATTGATCCCAATGCTGTTTCGACTGCTCTCTGTGAGCAGAGTCAGGCTCCAGCTTCTCCTCGGCGAATCCCGGATGCAGCTTGCCCAAGTCGTGAAGCAGACCCGCGATCTCGCAGGCCAGAATCAGGTCAATGGTCTTTTCGTCCATACTCAAAACGGCGGTGTTCATGGCTGGGTACCTTCGGCAATCCACTGGGCCAGTTTCAGCCAGCTTTCTAGGCCGGTTTCGGTGCGTGTGCCAATGGGCCGCAGGGTGATCGGGGGAAGAGCGGACGCGGCGGGAGAAGTGGCCTCATCGGCGGGTTTGGGCTGGTCGTTCGTCCAGAAATCCAACACATTCCGGTGCTGACCGCGCAGTTCTTTCTCTCGGCCTTCCCGGGCCTTGCGGGCCTTCTCCAACTTGTCCTTGAGTTTGGGACGATCCTTCTTCGTGGCCGCCTGCCATTTTTGCTCCAGGGCGATAATCTCGGCGTCGGCCTTGGCCAAGGCCACGCGCACCCGATCTTCCAACACAGCACCCTCCACAGGCTGGCCGGTTTCATTCAACCAATCGCCGTAATAGGCTGGCGATTTGGGCGCTTCCGGGTGCGCGGCTGGATCCGCTTTCTGGGTGGCCGTTTCCTGTAGAGTACCCAGCCCTGGCCAGTCCACGGCTTCGAGCGTGGCCTCGGTGATTTCAAGCGTTCCATAACCAGCCAGACGTTTGGCACCGAGTCCCAACACCGGCCACCAGGTGGCCACCGCCGCCAGCCAGCGGGCCAAATCGGCGCGCACGGTATCCAGATCACTGGCCGACCCCGGTTCGTCCGGAGTGGCGGCTGGGTAAGGGTTGAAATAAACCACCTCGATGATGCTCTCCTGATCCCGGGCAATGGCCTCGAACTGAATCGGCAAGGTGCCCGTGGCGGTTTTTGGGTCGGCGGGGTTCAGCACCAGGTATTCGAGCTTGTCGAACCACGCTGGACTGAAACGCAGCCGCCCACTGCGACTCCGCCCGGCATGACCCTCGGTGGGTTCCCCCTCGCCATCGTCGGCCAGACCAAACAGGCGCAGAGCAGAATCGTCCTCGCGGCGAAAGTGCCGCACCCGGTCGTGGTTGTTGCCTTTCGGGTCACGCTCGATCCAGGGCATGGCCCCCGGAAAGGCCCGTTGATAGGCGTCGGCGGAGAGTCCCTTGACCGAGGCCGCCGCCAGATAGGGCAATCCGGTGATGTGATCCTTACGGGCCGGGTTGTCGAATAGGTGAAAGGGGTCGTCGTCGCGGGTCAGGAGTGGTGAAGTCAAGCGAAAACGTAGTAGCAGCCGGGCGCTGTAGCGGGGAAATCCAGCCAAGGCCTCGGACGCTGATCGCGGAGTGGGGTCGATGGCGGTTTTGGGACGCCGACAGGCGAGGGGCAGGGCGCGACCCTTGGCATCGCGCGGATTTTCAATGGCGTGACTGGTCAGAAAGCCGGCGCGAATCTGAGTCAGTCTATCGGATGTGGTGGCATTGCGCCGCGCCAGTTGGGCCAGATCCACGGGATGGCGACTGGCTTGTTTCCAGGTTTCGTCGGCGAGGGCGTCAAAACAGGTACTCATGGCAGGGTGACTCCAGCAAGTTTGGCAATCCAGGCGGCGGGGTGGGTGCGTTGCTCGGCTCCGTCCTGCCAGTCCAGGGAGACGGGGCGTGCAAAGTGACGATGAGGGGCATTTGCCAGACCCTGGCCGATGGTTGTCCGGATGCGTTTGACGATCTCGGCGTATTCTTCCCCCATACTCTGGGCCTGATCGTCGCCTCGGGTGTGGGGCAAACACGCCCAGATGCGGATATGGCTGCGGCCGCGATCCTGTGGGTCGGGATAGGGCGCTGAGACATTGAACGCACTGCCGTATTTCTTCGCATGGCCTCCGACAGGCGAGCCAAACAGATAATGCCGTAACGCCTCCTCCTGGGGAGATTGGCGAAATGTCCCGCGCAGATGGGCACGCCAGCCCAGGCCGATTTGCAGTTTATCGTGCCACGAATCCGGCGCGGGAGCATTGAATGTCAGACGGGCGAACAGGGTGGTGAAAAGTCCCGTGGCGGCGGTGGGTATCGGGACAGGTGCCAGTGTGATGTCCGGCAACGTCACGCCCCACATTGCCCCCATGCCCCACTGATCGCGGGCACCAAAGGTCGCGTGATGGGTCTGGATGCGCAACGCGAGCAGCAGG
>JBAXSA010000480.1:0-2355 GCA_037130945.1 Pseudomonadota bacterium
AGGAGGACACCATGAGCCAAGCAGTTGAAAACATCAAACCCAGCTACCCCTTGTTCCGCGACCAAGAGTACAAGGACAACCTGGCCCTCAAGCGCGACCTGTACGAGGAGCGCTTCCCGCAGGAGAAGATCGACGAGGTGTTCCAGTGGACCACCACCCAGGAATACCAGGAGCTTAACTTCAAGCGCGAGGCGCTGACCGTCAACCCGGCCAAGGCCTGCCAGCCGCTCGGCGCGGTGCTGTGCGCGCTGGGCTTCGAGAAGACCCTGCCCTATGTGCATGGCTCGCAAGGCTGCGTCGCCTACTTCCGCACCTATTTCAACCGCCATTTCAAAGAACCGATTGCGTGTGTGTCGGATTCCATGACCGAGGACGCGGCGGTGTTCGGCGGCCAGAAGAACATGTTCGACGGCCTGGAAAACGCCAAGGCGCTGTACCAGCCGGACATGATCGCGGTGTCCACCACCTGCATGGCGGAAGTCATCGGCGACGACCTCAACGCCTTCATCAACAACGCCAAGAAGGAAGGCCACATCGCGCAGGACTTCCCGACGCCGTTCGCCCACACGCCGAGCTTCGTCGGCAGCCACACCACTGGCTGGGACAACATGTTCGAAGGCATCGCCCGCTACTTCACCCTCAACCACATGGAGGGCAAGGAGCCGGGCAAGAACGGCAAGCTGAACCTAGTGCCGGGCTTCGAGACCTACTTGGGCAACTTCCGCGTGATCCATCGCATGATGAATGAGATGGGCGTCCCGCACACCTTGCTCAGCGACCCGACCGAGGTGCTGGACACCCCCGCCGACGGCCAGTTCCGCATGTACGCGGGCGGCACCACCCAGGGGGAGATGAAGGACGCGCCGAATGCGTATAACACCCTCCTGTTGCAGCCCTGGCAGTTGGAGAAGACCAAGAAACTGGTCGAAGGCACTTGGAAACACGAGGTGCCCAAGCTGAACATCCCGATGGGCTTGGAGTGGACCGACGACTTCCTGATGAAGGTGTCCGAAATCACCGGCAGGCCGATCCCCGCCTCTTTGGAAGTCGAGCGCGGCCGGCTGGTGGACATGATCACCGACTCCCATTCATGGCTGCACGGCAAGAAGTTCGCCCTGTGGGGCGATGCCGACTTTGTGATGGGGATGGTCAAATTCCTGCTGGAACTGGGCGCGGAGCCGACCCACATCCTCTGCCACCACGCCAACAAGCGCTGGAAAAAGGCGGTGGAGGAAATCCTCAAAGCCTCGCCCTACGGCGCGAATTGCGAAGTCCACATGGGCCGCGACCTCTGGCACATGCGCTCGCTGGTGTTCACCGACAAGCCGGATTTCATGATCGGCAACTCCTACGGCAAGTTCATCCAGCGCGACACTTTATATAAAGGCGAGGAGTTCGAGGTGCCGCTGATCCGCATCGGCTTCCCGATCTTCGACCGGCACCACCTGCACCGCCAGACCACGCTGGGCTACGAGGGCGCGATGACCATGCTGACCACCATCGTCAACGCGGTGCTGGAGCGCCTCGACGACGAGACCCGGGGCATGGGCACGACGGACTACAACTACGACCTGGTGCGTTAGTCCGCTGCCATATGCCGGTTCCCAACCTCCAGGTTGGGAACCCATGCCTTGCAAGCCCTAGCTTGCTTATGTCACAGGAAGCAGAGCTTCCAAGACTGCTCGTTACCACGCTGGAGCTTGGGAACGAGAATCCACTGGAGAAAGTTATGCCCGAAGTGATGATTAGCAAAGGCAAGAATGACGACAGGCTCATATTCTATGTGCCAAAAAAGGATTTGGAAGAAACCATCGAATCCTTGGAATTCGATACCCCGGAGAAGTGGGGCGGGGAAGTGACGCTGGGGGACGGGCAGAAGTTTTATCTGGAACCCATCGCCCCGCCCAAATTACCAATCACCTTGCGGGCCAAGCGGGCCGGCGGCGGCGACTGACCGGGCAGCCCTGCGTCTTTATGTCGTCACGGCGATCATGAAAAATTATATTGCCGTAGGTCGGCAACCCTTTGCCGACATGAGTGGTGCGCCAAACGCAAACGGCTTGTATGAACGGCATTGCGGCCTGATGGCCACACTGCAACAACACAAAAGAGGTTGAACATGACCACAACCGTTCTTGCCCGTGAAATAGCCTTGCGCATCGGCCTGGCGGCCCGCGCATTGCCGGATGTCAGTGCCAGGCATTTGCTGGATGTGCTGGTCGAAAAACTGGGTTCCCCGTTGACGGCGGAAAAACTCAGCCATGTCACCGTGACCCAACTGAAGACCGGCCTGGGCAGCCCGGACGGCGAGGAGGACACCGAACACTTGGGCGAGGTGTCGATCCCCCACTACAA
>JBAXSA010000481.1:0-2353 GCA_037130945.1 Pseudomonadota bacterium
TCAAGACCGCGGGAAAGGAAGCCGTCCGAGCCGCCGTGGGCCGCGGCGGATCCCTGCAACCACGGGGTGACGGCAGACCGGCGGGTGCGGACGCGGGAGGGCCATCTGTTGCGGATCATTGCGTACACCGATCCCAAAACGGGTGAGGGATATGAGTTCCTCACCAATGAACCGGACTTGCCACCGGGAGTGTTGGCCGAGCTGTACCGGCGACGCTGGGAGATCGAGAAAGTGTTCGATGAACTCAAGAACAAGCTCTCAGCTCAAAAGGCATGGGCCACTGGCCTGGTGGCCAAGGAATCGCAGGGGCAGCTGGTGGCGATCGCGCACAATCTGATGCAACTCTACCAGGGGCGACTGGAACAGGAGCATCGGGTCGAAGACACCGCCGAGGAACAACGCAGGAAGAAACGTACCGAAGAACTCCAACGCGTTGCCGCAACCCATGGACGAGCCGTATCCAGCCTCCTTCTCGACGCCAGGAAGGCCACCCAGCGCTCCGTGAAGTTCGTTCGGTGGTTGAGGCACGCAGTCCGCGAACACCTCACGGAAACCGCCGCCGTGCCCCGTCTCAGCCTTTTACTCGCTTCCCTTTAGTCACCGGCTTCGGACACCAATGGGTTGAAAAGTTGAGGTGTTGAAGGGGAATCCGACGCTGGCGCGGGGGTTTTCTCATTCGTTCGGGGTCCCGTCTTCAGCCGTATCTATGCAGTTGTCTAAAGGCCACTGATTGGGGAGTGCTGGTGTAGATAATGAAAAAAAGCACCTGGCACCCTGACGAATCAGTTCCCCAATCAGTGACCGGAAAAACTAGGGGGCACAACGGGCGGGAATCCATCCAAATTGGGTTCACCGATCAGCGGATTTCCCCTCGGGCCGGGCTTTGGCCGTGGGCTGATTTTCTGCACCGCTGCCGATTCCGAGAGGTGTTGGAGAAGGCGCTGCCGCAGCGCAGGAGCCCCAACCACATTGCCTGCACCGACCTGGCGTTGGGATTCCTGGCGGGAGTGCTTTCCGGGGGGACCAAGTTGGCACACTGCGCTCAGCTGCGGGGAGATCCACTGATGGCGGATCTTCTGGGCGTCAAACGCCTGGGCAGCCAATCGAGTTACTCGCGCTTCTTTGGTCTCTTCTCCTCGGCCCGGTTCAATTCCGAGTGCTTCGGCCGACTCTGGCGTTGGAGTCTGGAGCAGTTGTTAAGCTCTCGGGCGGGCTACACCCTCGACCTGGATTCCACGCACCTGTTGCATGAGGACGCCCACCAGAAGGAGGGGGTACGCTCCAGCTACACCCCGGAGGGGATGCGTCGCTGCCTGCATCCGCTTCTGGGAATGATTTCCGAGGCCAAGCTGGTGGCTGGTTTTTGGCTCCGACCGGGAAACACCCGCTCGGACAACAATGCGGTGGCCTTTACGGCGGAGTTGCTGGACCGGCTCCCTTCCTGGGTGAGACTTGGGCTGGTCCGCGCGGACTCGGGCTTCTGCGATGAACGAATGATGGCGTTTTTGGAAACAAGGGAGCTGCCCTACATCATCGTGGCCAGGCTTCATCAACCGACCCGCAGCCTCATCAGTCGGGTCACCCACTGGCAGGCAACCGAACTGCCAGGCACGGAGGTGGCAGAGCTGATTCATCAAACCTGGGGATGGAGTCGGGCTAGGCGGATGGTGTTGATCCGTCACCGGGTGAACCAACGCCCTGAGGCCGGAGGCCGCGAGTTGTTTGAGTGCCCGGGCTACCGGTTCCAGGCGCTGATTACGAGCCTGCCAGCGAGCGTGGATGGACTGAGGGTGTGGCAGCGGTATAACGGGCGGGCGGGCTGCGAAAACATCATCAAGGAGCTGGCGACCTCCTATGCCCTTCCGCAGCTCTGCCTGGGTAAGTTCTTCGCCACCGAGGCCGCCCTGAGCCTTGCGGTGATGGCTTACAATCTCTGTGTCCTCTTCCAGCGAAAGGTGGGGTGGCAGGAGCGGATCAACACCGTCACGCTGCGTCAGCGACTCTTCACAATCGGTGGCGTAATCAGCCGCAGTGGTGGCTATCTGACCGTGCGCCTAGCTGTGCCCGAAGGTCCTCTAAGGGACTGGTGGCAGAGCCTTCTGGAAAAACTGAGCTGTCGCTGGCTCAACTGCATTGCAGTCCCTCCAAAACCTCCAAACGCCAATGCCTGAGCACAAAAACTTCACGCATATCCAACCCGGATTTAGCTCTCCAACTGCATAGATACGGCTTCAGCCGGTTCGGGGAGGTGTGTCTCGAGGCATGCAGACGGTTGACTACCAATCGTTCGATGGCCGCCGAGTCCAACAGCAGAGCCGCGTAAACGCGGTACTCCATCCGTGTGAGGAACTCC
>JBAXSA010000482.1:0-2343 GCA_037130945.1 Pseudomonadota bacterium
GCGAGCAAGAGATTTCTTGCGTTGCCGGGGTCCAGGCCCAATTGGCCCAATGGGGTTCTCGCGTTCAGCGGCTGGTGACTGATGCCCTCGGCGATCTGGCCGGCGCGGGCCAGTTGGCGTATCAGCGCGATCAGGTACAGCGTGGTGCCGGAGGCGACCTCTTCGGGGGCGCTATCGCCAAGCGGTAGGGTGCCGGCCAAATACCGCTCGCGAGCCAGATGGTGCTGGAGTTTTCCCGAGGTGGTGCGGGGTAGCGCGCCGGGCGGTACAAAGCAGAGGTGATCGACATAGACATCGGTCTGGACGATCACGGCTTCGCGGAGACTGGATTCCAGTTCCAAAAAGTCCTCGGGTGAGCACTGGGGGCATTTGGCCTCTACCGCCGCGACGATTTCCTCGCCACGCAGGCCGCCGGTCAGCACGGAAAATACCGCCGCCCGCTTGATGCGCCGGGGTTCCGCCTGTTCGAGAACCCGTTCCAGGTCGTTGGCGGCATGATTACGTCCGCCCCGGATGACAATATCCTTGTCGCGGCCGGAAATGACTATCTGGCCCTGGTGCAAAAAGCCCAAATCGCCGGTATCGAGCCAGTCGGCCGGGTCGCGGGGCGGTTCGCCCCAATAGCCTTCGGTCACGCTGGGACCACAAACCTGGATGTGTCCCTGATAGTCCTCGCCCAAACCCTCGCCAGCGCCATCGACAAGGCGCAGATCCATCCCGTCGAGCGGGTAGCCGCAAGCCATCAGGCCCAGGACACGAGGATGGTTCGGAGCGACCAACGCCACTTCCCCGGTGGTACTCAGACGATCCCGATCAAGGTAGAGACGAATCGCCGGTTCATCGGGCGGGAGCATGGTGGTTGCGATGACGGTTTCCGCCATGCCGTAGGTGGGTCGCAACACCTGTTGGCCCAGTCCGTGATGGGTGTAGGCGGCATGAAATTCCGCCAGATGTTCGGGATAGACCGGCTCCGCGCCCACCACGGCGTAACGCCAATCGCTCAGGTCGATGGCGGTCAGGTGACGCGATGAGGCCAATCGGCACAGGGCACGATAAGCGGAAGGCGGCGCCGCCGAGAAGGTGGCGCGGGTCTCACTGATCCGTTGCAGCCAGAGGTACGGCGAGCGCTTGAAAGCCTCGGTGGGGATCAGCACCAGATCAATCCCCCACAACAGGGCCGAAAAAGTCGCATTGAACCCCATGTCGTGGTTGAGCGGTGCCCAGATGAGCGTCCGGTCGGAACCTTGTGAGGTGACCTGACCGCGATGGGCCAGGCCGGTATGGTTATGGACCATCTGGGCATGGCGGATGATGCAGCCCTTGGGCGCGCCGGTGCTGCCGGAGCTAAATTGCAGCAGGGCGATGTCGTTGCCTTGGGGACGATAGGGCGGTTCCCGGTGATCCGCCGGGGAATCTCGCGTCACTTGTTCGCAAGTCGCCATGCGGGTGTTGGGAAACTCGCCGGCCCAATCAATGGAATCTTGCGAACGCGCCGAGTTCAACACCAGACGCGGTGAGAGTTTTTGCAAGATTTTCCGTAGCCGCTCGACGCCCAGATCGGAACGGTACGTCTCGATGGCCTCGGGCAAAATCACCGGGATCGCACCGCATAGCCAGCAACCCAGAATGGATCGTAATAGGGGAATGCCGGTGGGCAACAAAAACACCACGCGATCTTTCGGCGCCACCCCCCAGGCCGCAAAACAGTGGGCGGTCTGGATGCCAAGATCGAGGAGTTCGCCATGGGACATTTCGACCCGGCGGCCATGGACGCCTGCGTCAATCGTCAGGCGCGCCGTGCCGGGGGCGGAAAAGAGGGCGTCGAGGACAGTAGCGGGGGATGTCATGACCGGACTCCTTCGGCAAACAAGTTGATGCCTTCCGCCTCGAAAAGGATGCGCGTACAAGGCGCCGCGAATCGGGACGCCTGAAACAAATGGTTCATATCGGCCTCGGTACGATGGGTCAGACGCCATTCCAGGACATAATCCATGAGCGCCCGATCCGGGTTGCAGGGGTGAAAATTACCAAGTAACGCCCGCCCACCCAGGGCCAGGCGGTCATAAATCCAGTCGAGCAACCGGACGACCGAAGGGTCATCGAAATAGTCGACCAGACCAACGCTGTAGATCATATCTTGTGGGATCAAATCAATTGCCTGATCGGCGACGGCCATCAAATCCGCATGGACGAAACGCACCCGGCTGGCGACACCCGCCGCTTGCGCTTGCCGCTGGGCAAACTCCAAGGCGCGTGGGTCGATGTCCATGGCCACGACCTCCAGACTGGTTGCATCGTCGAATCGATGAAACACATCGAAGACCTCCCGCAAGGGGCCACAGC
>JBAXSA010000483.1:0-2329 GCA_037130945.1 Pseudomonadota bacterium
GCATGATCCAGCGTTTTGACCTGAATAAAAACTCCCAGGTGATCGAAATCGCGGCAAACGATGGTTATCTCCTGCAATACGTCAAGGCGCGTGCCATCCCCTGCCTGGGCATAGAACCAACCACCAGCACCGCCCGAGCGGCCCGCGACAGGGGGCTTGAGGTGATCGAGGCATTCTTCGGCACGGAACTGGCCAGGCGGTTGGTGGCGGATGGAAAAAGCGCCGACTTGATGGTTGCCAACAATGTGCTGGCCCATGTGCCAAACATCCATGATTTTGTATCCGGTTTTGCCGTACTCCTCAAACCGGACGGCGTGGCCACTTTTGAATTCCCGCATCTCTTGAAACTGGTGCAAGAAAACCAATTCGACACCCTCTATCACGAGCATTTTTCCTATTTGTCGTTGACGGCGGTTCAGCGCATTTTTTCCGTTAACGGGCTGGCCCTGTTTGATGTGGAAGAATGGCCAACCCACGGCGGCAGCTTGCGAGTGTTCGCCCAGCGTAGTGACACCGGGCCCTATCCATGCAGCACGAGGGTGGGGGAATTGCTGCAACAAGAATTCCAGGCCGGGTTGACTACTGCCGCCTATTACACCGGATTTCAGACCAGGGCCAATCAGGTCAAAGATGATTTTTTGACGTTTTTGCTGGATGCCAAGCGACGGGGCAAGACCGTCGCCGGATACGGCGCTGCGGCCAAGGGCAATACGCTGATAAACTATGCCGGCGTTCGGCCCGATTTGTTGCCATTTGTGGTAGACCGCAATCCAGCCAAGCAGGGCAAATACCTGCCAGGTAGCCGCATACCCATTGTGGATGAAAGTCGCCTGATAGACGCCAGGCCGAATTATGTGGTGATTCTGCCCTGGAATCTGAAGGCGGAAGTCATGCTGCAACTGGATTATATCAAGGCTTGGGGGGGTATCTTTGTCACTGCGGTACCCGAGATGCAGGTATCAAACGGCAGCGGTAAACTTGGAAAATAGCACCCATCTGACATGGCCCGTCGGGAAGCCATCGCTGAATGGCGATGTTTGCCAGCGTTGGTCTGGCGCTGACCGGTCACATAGAAGCGTTGGCAAATGGATACGCCGTATATTGGGAAACCACCGATGCGACTAACACCAGACCAAGCACAAAAGATCCGACATGCCGTCGACCGTGTACTGGTTACGCCCAATCGAATCTGGCTCTTCGGATCGCGTGTCGATGACAGTCTGCGTGGCGGCGATATCGACCTGCTCGTGGAAACCGATACGACACTGATCAATCGTGCGGAAGCCCTCTGCCGTCTCCATGCGGCCCTGACTATGGCCTTGGGCGATCGAAAATTGGATATCTTGCTCAAGGATGGACGAACCCGGGAAATCCCCGTTTTTTCGATCGCCCGGCGTACGGGGATCCTGCTATGAGCCTGTCTCATCTGCCAGAACATGTGGAAAATGCCCTGTTGGCGCTAGATCTGGCGCAAAGAGAGGCAGCCCATCTCGCCTATACCCACCGCACCCTGTTTGCACAGCCTATCGATCTTCCATGGGAACACGCCACTCGTCTGTTGATGGAGGTTGTCGCCAATCTGGCACAACAGGCTTTGACGTTGGGTTTGAGGGAAGCACCGTGCGACTAACCCCGACACAGATTCAGACAATCACCCAAACCATCTCCCAATTGACGGGCGGGACGGCGGAAGTTTTCCTGTTTGGTTCCCGTGTCGATGATCGGTCAAGAGGCGGAGATGTGGATCTCCTGATTGAGACCCCTGTTCCGCTTGCGCTGATCGAATGTGCGCGGATCAAGATGAATTTGGAATCACTGATCGATTTACCGGTCGATATTGTCGTGCAAGTGCGGCATGAAGCGCCTACTCCGTTCCAGCGTATTGCCAGAGCCAATACCGTCAGACTAGAGGAACCGTGATGGTTGGTACTGTTCTGGAAGCGGAAAAAGCGCATCTTTCTGAATTGCTCGAGGCCATTCAGCGCTGCGTTTATTTTTTGGAGGCATCGGATCGAAAATGCGCGTGGCCATTGACATCGGAATACTTGTCACCCCATAAAAAAGACATCGTGCTGTTTGAGCCCTTGGCCGCCATCAACGAACGATTTGCAAAACTCCAAGATACCTTGGGCGCTGCCATGCGCCACGCCGTACTTCTCGCTGGTGAGCGAGGGGATACCTTCCTAAAGGTGTTGGCGTTCTATGAAAAAATAGGGGTTTTGGATTCCGTTGCCGCGTGGCAAATCTGTCGAACGACACGAAATCTTGCGGCGCATATTGTCCTGCCATTGACAATCCGCACAATTTTTCTGAGCGGACTATAATTATC
>JBAXSA010000484.1:0-2325 GCA_037130945.1 Pseudomonadota bacterium
GAAGCGTCCCCTTTTGGAACCGAAATGTTAAATGCTGTATCCCCCGTTGTGGTTAGACCCAAATCGTGATCGATAAACTGACCCCACGCATAAACATAGCTGGCCATATTCCGCGCATTGGAAAGCTCGGTGGTCAACACGCCCACCGTATTACTGATCAATCGTGGGCTCGCCCGATTTTCCCCGGCAGGAGTAGAAATCCCATCCGCATAACCGGCTGCCGCAATTCTCAAAAGATCCGCCCCCGCCGCCCCCCACATCGGATGGGCAGGGTTGTTGCCTTTTCCATCCAGCGTGGGCACGGGTCCCGACGCTCCGGGCCCCTGAACCAAATCCGGTGGAAGGAAGCCCGCTTTAGCCGTCAACCCAGCCAATGTATTCTCCTCGTCAAAGAAGAATACATTGTCCTGAATTTTGGTGAGACTGGTATTGCGTCGGATTATGTCGGACAGTTTGGTTGCCCGTAGAGCAGCCAACTGCTTTCCCGAAAAAGATCGTTCATACCAGTTCGCATCCCCGTCCCTCGTCCTCTCAAACTGATGGGCAATGATTTTCTGGAAGGTCGGCCCAACACTCGACCCTGGCACGTGATCCTCCGCTAAACCTGCGACCCACAAGTCCATCGAATCCACATTGCCGTAGAGGGAGAGCAGTTGATCCTGTAGCCCCACATCACTCGTCACCTGGGCTATGCTCGTCACCTTTGGTAACCCATAGGCAACCCTCACGGTATTGTAATCAGGCAAACCGTGATCTCGACCGCGCTGGATATTGAGGGAGGCAAGATCAAGTCCGCCCGCTCCCGGAGGTCCAAAAAGAAAGTTTCGTAGTCCTTCGACCAACTGAGCATCCACCTCCTGAGTGTTGTCAGTCGCCAGATATTTCAAAAGCCCGTCCGGTCCCGACTCTTTCAACGGCCCAGGATTAAAGAAGGCAAAAGCCAAGGCAAGGCCCTCCCTTGCCTCCGTTCCTTCGTTATCCAGAAACTGAATATCATCGTTAATCAAGGTGTGGCCAACGCGGAAACCCGCCGTAGAGAACTCTGTCGCCAACCCAGGATTCACATCCGGCCGATAGCCTTGGTAGAGACGCAGGGCATTGGCACCAAGCATCGCAGGCAAAAACTCTTGATAGGTGATCGCTTGCACCTCCGCCATGACCAGACGACGTGCACGCTGATAAATCTGTTCATCCGTCATTTTTGGATTCGCGACTGAGATAGCGGAGGCCAGTTGATTGTGCTCCCTGAGAAATAAGGTGTGCAGCGAGGTCAGCTCCAGATTCTCGTTCGCCCGAATATCCCCCGCCAAAAACATCGAGCTGTCGGGAAAGATATGTGCATCGTTCGCATTCTCTAAGCCTGCGGTGTTCAACGGAGGCAGATTCCCTGTGCTGGTCTTCAGAAGCCCTCCTGTGAACGTGCGGAGAGCATTTGCCCGTGTCACATCCGATCCATAGATCATCGACGCATCGATAAATGTGGAGATTTTTGTCACTTGCTGACGTGGGTTCGAGGTCGTCGCCCTCAAGTTGATCTCAGCACTTCCAGCTGGCAGCTCTATTTCTGTGTTAAAATTCCCTCTCGCATCCAACGCGAGTGGTTTCCCGTTCACCGTGGCACGGATGGATGCGGCAGGCTGGCTCTCGTGGCTAACCGTTCCGCTGAGCCGAGTCTTTGGACCGTTCAGAACCATCCCATTCACCAAGTTGAGATTGTAAAAATTGAGCCCGCTAGAATCGGGTGGCAAAGGAGTCGGTCCCCGTGGATCAGGGGGCAACGCGCCCCCAGCTTTCCGCAAGTCCCGCTGTGCCACCCAGCCATCGACCGAAGTATCAAAATCCACTTTCCACCAGGACACATCAGCAGCACGGATTGGGCCACTAATGATTTTCCCTGCTACCTTTGCCTTTTGGGTTCCAGCAAAGGCGCCTGCGGTCGGTGGATTAACAAATACTGAGGTCGCTGGCCCTGTTTGAACTCGCTCCCCGACCGAAAAAAGATTTCCTGAAGGGGCTAGAGGTGGAGCGGCCTGTAATCCAGCACAAAAGAGAGAACTCAGAAGCAAGGTTTTTGCAGATTTCTTTTTCATAGATCGCTTTCCTTTCTTTTTTTCTCCGTTTTTATTCATAGCACATATTTTGTTTTTTGTAAGTTTTTTATGGTAGGTGGACTCGGTCGTAGATGCTATCCAGCAAGGAGGTGCTCCCACTGGTGACATCCTCACTCAGTTCCCAGAACATCAGTCCACCCAACCCTAGCTGGTTGGCGTAGTTGGCCTTCACCCGCATCGATTCGGAATCATCATAGGTGATGAACCGCTTGGC
>JBAXSA010000485.1:0-2319 GCA_037130945.1 Pseudomonadota bacterium
GCCTACTGGCCGGGCAGCCCCGGCGCGGTCTCCCTGACCGCCTGGGTGGTGGAGTTTTTGGTCGAGGCGCGGGGTGCCGGGTTTAACGTCGATGGGACGATGTTTGACCGGCTCACGGGTAGCTTAAAACAGGCCCTGCGCTCGGACTATGCCTATTTTATCGATGGTGAGGCTTACAGCGAGCGGATCATGGCGCTCCGGGCTCTGGCCGCCGCAGGCCATGCGGACGCCGCTTACAGCGCGGAGCTGGCGCGGCGCGCCGATTTCCTGAACCTGGAAAGCACGGCGCGGGTGGCCGCCGTGCTGGGCCGCCAGCCGGGTGCCCAGGGTACCGTCACGGCACTCGACCAGCGTCTGTGGGAGGGGGTGATCTTCCGCCTGCATCAGGGCCGGGAAATCTATGGCGGCCTGCAAGAGAACGCCAATCCCCGCAATGGGCTGATTCTGCCCAGTGAAACCCGCACCCTGGCCGAGGTCATGCGCGCCCTGGCGGTCAATGAGCCCACCGCTCCCCGGCTGCAAATCCTGGTGGACGCCCTGGTGCGTCTAGGCCAGGGCGACGGCTGGGGCAGCACCCAGGCCAATGCCGCCGCCGCCCTGGCCCTGACCGAGGTACTCAAGACCGGCAAAACCGGCGGGGTGATGGCCACCCTGAACCTCAATGGCCTGCCCCAAACCTTACGGAGTGACACGCCCCTGGCGCGGCTCGTCTTCGAGGAACCGCAGGCCGGACGGATCTCGGCACCCGCCGAGATCACCGCCCGTCTGACCACCCGCTATCTGCCGGCCGCCGAGGGCAGTCAGGTCGCACCCCAGGCCCAGGGGTTTGTCGTGAGCCGGGAACTTCTCCAGGTTCAACCCGGCAATGCCCCGCCGGTTCGTTTGCCTCTCCGGGAGGCTGGGCAAACCCTGAATTTCCAGGTCGGGGATCTGATCGAGGAACACCTGGAGCTGGTCAACCCCGCTGATCGCTACTATGTGGCCCTGGTGGTACCCCTGGCGGCGGGTCTGGAGTCTCTGAATCCACGGCTCGCTACCGCGCCGCCCGAGGCTACCCCGACCGGCGGTCTGACGCTCGCGCCCAGTTACTCGGCCTATCTCGACGATCAGGTGGCTTTTTACTACAACAGCCTACCCAAGGGTGCCTACCATTTTTATTTCCGAACTCGTGCCATAACCCCTGGCCAGTTCATTCAGCCCGCTGCTCGGGCCGAAATGATGTACGATCAGGCGGTTTTCGGGCTCTCGGCGGGTGCCCGGGTGGAGGTGAAGTAATGGGACGATGTTCATGAAATCAAGGTTTTTTTGGCTGCTACTGATGTGGCTGGCACCGGTGGCAGGAGGGCTGGCCGCCGAACCAGAATCCAAAAAAGACATTGCCGTTCTGTCCCGGTTTCTGTCTGGACTGGAGAGTTTTCAGTGTCATTTTGAACAGCAAACCTTCAGCCCCTCCCAAAAGCGCGTTCGCGCCGAGGGCACCTTTTTTCTAAAACGCCCGAACTTGTTCCGTTGGGACTACAGCCAGCCGCCCGGACAAGTCATCGTGGCCGATGGTAACCGGGTATGGATGGTCGATCCCGAACTCAAACAGGTCTCTCACGAAGGCCAGGAAAAGGCCTTGAAGGGTACCCCGGCCCTGCTGTTGAGCGAGCCCGGTGCCCTTGATCGTCACTTTAACGCCCGTGCCCTCGACGAGGAGGAGGGTCTGAGCTGGATTGAACTGACCCCGAAGGATCCCGAAGGCGAGGTGGCGCTGATGATTTTGGGATTCCGGGACGACCGGCTGGAGGTGCTGCAAATGAAAGATCGGTTCGACCAGCTCACGCATATGCGCTTTACCGATACACAACGCAATCCCAAGCTTAATACCCGGTTGTTTCGTTACGAACCCCCGCCAGGCATGGATCTTTTCGAGCGATGACAGACGATGGCAGAGGCTCGATGGCGGTATATTTCATATAAAAAAGTAGATTCTATCTATAAATAATAAATTTATTTATGATATAGGATACTTGCGCGAAATCGCGGTTAGCGCCACGATAACCTCACGGCCTGAACCTCTCAATCCGGGCCGTGTGGTTCTTTGGCAGTGGGGTGTCCACCCTCTCGCGAGAAACGCGCTGGATCCTGTCCGGCATCATGGTTCAATACAGTTACGGAGAATCCGCTGGAAGTCACACTACCCCGGCCTAAAGGCCGGAGCTTGAGGCTACGAAGCTAAGAGCTTGTGTGACCAGCCTAAGCCTCATGGGAGGCTACGTTGTACGAAGGTCATTAAGACTCACTCCGGGATGCTTCCTCAGTTCCGGACACTGAAAG
>JBAXSA010000486.1:0-2309 GCA_037130945.1 Pseudomonadota bacterium
CTGGAGGGCATCGGCGACAGCCTCTAGCGGTGCTTTGAGCTTGTCGGCCAGCTCGTCAGCGCGAAGCGCCTGGTGGCGCTTCGCGGAAGTCTTGAGAGCCTCAAAAACCCTTTTTTGGATGGGTTCGGCGGGGTTGCGGGTTGAAACGCCGATAGTTTTTCGCTTCAACTCTGCCAACAGCGCACCGCGAAAAGTCGTGCTTTCTTCAAGCTCTTTCCATGCCTGTTCTGGCGTCTTGCCGTAGTAAGTCATGGAAAAATATTCCCGAATCAGGTAATCCATTTTCTTCTTGATTGCTTGGTCCATCGTTTTCGGAATTTCAGGGTTGCGCCTGGTCCCCTCGCGGATCGCCTTGGGCGCGGGCGTCACATCGTAGCCGGACGCCGACAGGTCATCGACCATTGCGGCGTCAATCGGACCAATGATGACCAGGGCGCGGGCGGTCCCGTTGGGGCCAATCGGCTCGGGGTTGGTGAAGGTAAAATCATTGTCAGAGAACTGCACACCAGGGATGCCGGAGGTTCCCGGTCGGGCGGTGACGGAGCTGGCGCCGGTCACTTCCCAGCCCAGCTCACGGAGCTGCTCCACATCGGCGGCGGTGAACGGCTTGCCGTCGGCCTTGGCGATCTTCACGGCGGAGGCCCTGCCGGTCGGTCCAAGTATTCGCGCTAGTGAGGTTTTGCGCTTGCGTTCCGCGGATTCCAGGTGCTTTTCCAGACTGGCGAAGTGTTCCTTTTTTTCTTTGGCGGTGGTTGCGCGGTCGCGCTTTGCTCGGGCGGGTTTCTTGGTCCTGAAATGGGCGCGGAGGTCTTTCTTTTTCACTTCCTGAAGTCCCCCCCCAGCGCGGCCTTCCACAATGCGGAGGCCCTTCTTGGTGAGGTATAAGAAGGAGCCATCCAGGTGGACAACGATGTACCCCTTTCTCATCAGGAGGTCCATTGTTCGCGGCTGCGCTGCGGTCGTGCCAGTTTTGTGCAGCTCTGCCAGGGTACGGCGTTGCGCGGGCGTCATCGGTTTCCCTTCAGGAGCAACAGGAGGGCCAGCCCCGCGCCGACCCACAACAGGTAATTGGTGCTCATGGAGTCGTCCCTTTGCATGATCCGCTTGAGCTGACTATTTTCAATGGCCCGCTCGGCGTCCTCGTTGGAGATTCGTCCCTCCACCACGGCCACCACGCGAGTCGCGGCGGCGGTGTTGGCCTGGTCCGCCAGGTCGGCGGCTAGTTTCAGTTCTGAGAGCCTTTGGTCCTGCATCTTCTGGATGGCGGTGGCGGCGGCGCTTTTCGTGTCGCCAAGGTACGACGCCATGAGGGTCGGGCTGAAAAAGGTCGCCAGCGCCACGGCTTGCGAAAGGTCTTTTTCCATCTCTGAAATGATCGCGCCGGAGATGTTTGCGGCCTGAAGGTGACTCTGCGAGTCGAGGGCCAGTATCTCGGGCCAGGTCGAGGTATCGGCCCCGGCTTTCAGCGGATCTAAAGTCGTCCAGAATTGATTGAGGTTATAGAGCGCGTCCTTGAGGTTGCCGCCGATCCGCGACTGCATCGCCCACCACAACCATTGCGATGGTTCCTCTAGCCAGCTCGGCGCGCTGAATTGCTCGGCGTACATCCTATTTCCTTCGCATCGCCAGGAGGAGGCCCAGGCCGATCACGCCGCCAATGACCCACAGGGGGTCAACACCGGCTGCGGGCGTCTGGTAGGCCCCGCTGGGGGTTTTGAAGATTGGAGCGGTGCCAGACTGGCGGCTGACCATGTTGAGGATATTCGCGGTGAGGTTCTGGCCTGAGCTGGACTCTAGGAAGGCTTGGAAGTCGAAGCCATTGCCATCGGTTTCCACGGTGCCATCTGGCAGAAGGCCAAGAGTAGGGAGGGTTGCGAGAAGCATGGGTCACCTTTTCCGTTGGTTGAAGTACAGCAGGGCGGCGCCGGTCGCGCCGAGTAGGAAGATGGTTCCCATGCTCATGCCCGCCAGGGTCGCGCTTTTCGCGGTGGTGGTGAGCGTAGGCAGGGGTTTTACGGTCTTGAGCGGCAGCGGCGCCGGTTTGGGTTTCTGCTTCGATTCGGCTATTTTTGACATCGCCATATCGGCGGCTTTCGCCAAGCTGGATACCTTGCCCTTGTCGGCAGGGGTTTCGCCCTGCTGCGGTCCCGCGTTGCCATCGGCGCCGGTGGTTTCGTTGCCGTTGGCATCGAAGGAATAGACCACACCATCGGCCAGGAAGGCGGTATAGCTGCCATCGGTGTTCTGGACGAGGGTATTCCCTTCGGTGTCTTCGGTGTAGGTGGTGCCATCGGCATCGGTCCAGGTCA
>JBAXSA010000487.1:0-2308 GCA_037130945.1 Pseudomonadota bacterium
CTTTGGTCTGGGTTATGGATCGGACTTGCATTAGCATTTTACGCCTATCTTTGGGTTCGATTTGATAAGCAGTGGGCAGACCTTTATCTCGCGGGCTATGCCTTGGAGAAATCTTTATCGGTTGACAACCTGATGGTATTCATGGCCATTTTTGCCTCCTTTGGAATCAAGGGGGCGCTTCAGCATCGAATCCTTTATCTGGGAATTATCGGGGCTCTCGTATTCCGGGCCGTATTTGTACTGGTTGGAACAAGCCTTTTTCTAGCTACCCCTTGGGTTGGGTTTGTCTTTGGAGCCTTGGTCGCATGGAGTGCGATCCAGATGCTAAAGGGTAGCGGCGGCGATGATGATGATATCGAGGATTATGCGGAACACTGGAGTGTGCGAGCAGTGGGACGACTAATACCTATTTACACTAAACTTCACTTGGATCGTTTATTCCTGACACACAAGGAATTGTTGATCAATGGATTGTCAGACTCAGTGACGCGCAAAGGGCCATTTTATTCTACCCCGGCGTTCCTCTGCTTAGCTGCCATTGAAACATCGGATATAGCATTTTCTTTTGACTCGGTACCTGCTGTTATTTCCGTCACTCAACAGCCTCTGTTGGTTTATGCTGCAATGATCTTTGCCGTGCTTGGGTTAAGGAGTCTTTATTTCGTACTGTCAGCTCTGACTCGCTACCTAGTACATCTTGAAAAGGCCGTGATAGCCTTATTGTTCTTTATCGCGGCCAGGATGTTCCTGCAATCTTGGAACGAGGTTATTGGCGATACGGGTATCCATATTCCTCCAGATACGAGTCTCTTGATTGTTCTCGGGACGTTGGCTACCGGTGTTGCGGCATCTTTCCTATTCCCAAATAAAGAAGATAATGAGAATGTCGCCAAAGTCGATGATTAGAATAGTTCTGGCGTTCTGGCAGGGTAGTCTCAATGATTCATTTTTGTGATGGGCAAGTTTGAGTGCAAAGACCCATTGTAGCCGTCTTCGATTTTGACGTTACAATCACTACGAAAGACACCTTTTTCCCGTTTCTTGTCTGTGCGTTTGGCCGTCTTCGTGTTTACTTAACCTGTATGCGTCTGGTTCCTGACGCGCTCAGGGTGGCAGTGGGTATTTCGGATCGTGATCGTTTCAAGGAAAGAATAGTTTGGGCGCTTTTCAAAGGCCAATCTGTGGAACATCTACAAGAAATTGCTAACACTCATGCCGTTGCTATCGAAAGACTATTTCGTCCAGCGGCATTGCGACGTATATCGTGGCACAAAGGGCAGGGGCATCGCCTCGTGATAGTCAGTGCATCGTTGGATCTTTACCTGACTCCAGTCGCTAAGAAATTAGGGTTTGATGATCTCCTTTGCACAACACTGTCTAGAGATCATTTTGCATTTGATGGGTACCTTGAAGGAGCGAATTGCAGAGGCCCTGAAAAAGTCAGGCGGCTCACAACCCTACTGGGCGATTTGGCTGGATTCGAGTTGCATGTTTACGGGGACTCATCGGGAGACTTGGAAATGCTTGCCGTTGCGGATCATCCCCATTTTCGTCTTTTTTAGAATCAGAGTGTTTTCCCGTCCATCTCCTTTTGCTTCCAGAGATAATAGATCGCTGGATAGACAAGCAGTTCCATCAGAAAAGACGTCACGAGGCCGCCCACCATGGGTGCGGCGATGCGTTTCATGAGATCCGCCCCGGTTCCGATCGACCACATGATGGGCAAGAGGCCGAGCATGGCGGCACAAACGGTCATGGCCTTTGGCCGCACGCGCTTGACTGCGCCGTGGATGATGGCCTCGACAAGATCCTCCCGGGTGTGGAGCCGTCCCTGCTTCCGGTATGCCTCGAACGACAGATCCAGAAAAAGCAGCATAAAGACGCCGGTCTCCGCATCGAGTCCCATGAGCGCGATCAGGCCCACCCAGACCGCGATGGAAACGTGGTAACCCAACGCCCATAGCAACCACACCGCGCCGACCGCCGAAAAAGGCACGGCGAGCATGACCAGACCCGCCTTGAAGGCCGAACGGGTGTTCATATACAGCAGGATGAAGATCAGCACCAGCGTGAGCGGCAGGATCAATTTTAGCCGCTCATGCACCCGCTGCATGTTTTCGTACTGGCCACTCCAGGTCATGGCGTAGCCAGCCGGCACCCGAACCTCGGCCGCGACCGCCCGCTTGGCCTGTTCGACGTAACGCCCAACATCCACCTGGGCGGTGTCGAAGTCGATGTAGACATAACCGGCCAGCAGCCCGTTTTCGTTGCGGATCATCGCGGGCCCCTGGGTGAGTACGACATCGGC
>JBAXSA010000488.1:0-2301 GCA_037130945.1 Pseudomonadota bacterium
GTGCCGCTCTGGTGGGCAGGACAGTGTCCGTTGCTGGATGCCGGCGAAGCCGTGCTGGCGCCTGCAGGCCGCGCGCTGCTGATCGGCGTCGATGCTGCCACGGGTAAGGTTAACTGGGAGACACCCAATCCGGAGAGATGGGAGATGTCTCACGCATCGGTGATGATTCTGACCGTCGACGGGGTGCGGCAGTTTTTGTATGCAGCCGCCGGCGGCATTGCCGGGGTGGCTGCGGACGGCCCGCAGCGCGGTCAATTGCTGTGGCATACGAAGGCTTTTGCGCCGAGCGTGGTGGCGCCGTCTCCGGTGCCGCTGCCGGACGGGCGGTTTTTCATGACTGCCGGGTATGGCTCCGGCGGCGCGATGTTTCGCGTTTCGCGCTCCAACGACCAGTGGCAGGCGACGCTGCTATTCCAGACCGACCGTCGCGTCTTTGGCTGCGAACAGCAGACGCCCGTATTTCGCGACGGACACCTTTATACCGTGCTCCCCAATGACGCCGGCGACCACCGCCAGGAGTTTGCTTGCCTGACGCTCGACGGCCGGCTCCTCTGGACCAGCGGCCGGGATAATCGGTTCGGGCTCGGACCGTTTCTCGCCGTTGGCAACCGGTTTCTGTTGCTGGACGACAACGCCCGCTTGAGTCTGATGGCGGCAGATGCAAATGGTTGCCGGTTGCTGGCACGGGCGGATATACTGGCAGGTACCGGACGCGATGCCTGGGGCCCCATGGCGTTTGTAGACGGCCGATTGCTGCTGCGCGACAGCAAGCGGATGGTGTGCCTGGATTTACGGGGCAAAGGGATGTAGCTTAGAGCCTGTCAGAAAACCGGTTCGCGCTTGCGGCGGGTCCGGCGGCCCCGCCCTACCACATCAATGGCCGCATAAACGGTAGGGACGCACCTCCGGGGCGTCCGCAAGGAAATGCGCGAGGTAGGGTTTTCGGACAGACTCGGTCGCATCCCTGTTTCGTTGACCTACAGCAGACTGCGGGTGGTGCGCGTTGTCCGTACGCGACGGTAGGGACGGCTTTACGCCGTCCATTGTCTGGCATTTGCGGGTAGACGGCGTAAAGCCGTCTCTACCCAAATGCAGCGGCAAGTCAATGAATCGCAGATGCACCCTTTCGCCCATGGTCTTTTCCTGGAGCGCCACTTTGGCGGCTTCCACCACGAAGATTCGAAGAACACGAAGATTCACGTAATCGGACGCTGGAAATAATCGAGACCGACGGATTTGTTGAACTTCGTGCTCTTCAGGTCCTTCGTGGTGAGAATTCCAGACAGCTTCAGGAAAAGACCATGCGGCAATCCCATGGTCTTTCCTGAAGCACCACATAAGCCGCGTTTTTAACCGCCAAGACGCCAAGTACGCCAAGTTTCCCAGACGTTGTCTCTCCGCAGGCGAAAACATCGAATTTGTTGGTCTTGGCGACCTTGGCGGCCTGCCGTGAGCCTGCCGAACGGCTTGGCGGTTGGACAATCTGAAACAATCTGCTTGTCGCGGCGCGCGCAAAGAGCGATGCTGAAACCCACGCACACTGCTGTGCCGTAGTGGTCAAGAACGTATGTCCGGTGACGTATTCTCGTAATCGTCCTCGTCCTTCGTCGTCGTCCTCGATGTTGCTCCCGTCTGGTTTCCTCGAGGACGAGGACGACGACGAGGACGAGAAGGATACGTCGTCGTACCTACGACTGCGTGTACTAAGTCCGACAGGTTGCTTAAGTTTGCGTTGCGGCTGAGCCCCTGTCTTTGGGATACTATGCCTGCATAGATCGTAGCTGGAATGACCCGCTACGACTGGCGCGAAAGGAAAACATGAGTAAGCACACCTGTTCCGGAAACCATGAAGGTCATCTTTGCGTGCTGGCCAGCAAGGATCAATTCGAAGTAATCAAGGGGCTGGCAAAGCAGCCGGAGTTCATCTGCTTCAACTGCGGGCGCGTGGCAGACGAGGCCAAGAGCCTGTGCAATCCCATGCCGCTAGGAACCGGTCGGCCTTAGGCCTTGGATCGTTCCAGCACCTTCTGCCGACAGGTTCCTAGTTGTGCAACCCGCGGATAGCGGGTTGCGAGAACTCAAAAAACGACCAGATTGCCAGCTGCTAGTCAAAGGGAATTCCCCTCCAAGCACTAGCAGCCTGGTCGGCAGACGGTTTGTACTTCCAAAAGGCTAAAACCGACAGGCTGCTAGGAGACTGTCGGACTTAGAGCCTATCCGAAAACCCTACCTCGCGCATTTTCTTACGGACGCCCCGGAGGTGCGTCCCTACCGATTCTGCGGCAATTGCAGTGGTAGGGC
>JBAXSA010000489.1:0-2298 GCA_037130945.1 Pseudomonadota bacterium
GCTCATTTCCTGGGCTTCCCGTGGTGCCTACTTGCGCGACTTTACGCTGGTGGCCGCCGTTGAGGATGTGACCGACGTTATGCTCGAAAGATTTGCGCGACCAGGGTGGAGAGTCTTTGAAGCGCAATGACGTGAAGGGCGATTGAGTTCGTGTCAGTGCATGCGTCAGCAGGTGGCGTTGCTGGATATGAGTATCGAGGAACTCAATAGCGTCATCGACGATATCCGCATGGATCCCGCTTTTCCGGCCTTTGTGCGGGCCGTGCGCCAGGCTAGCCGATACCATTCCACGGATTAAAAATCCCGCCGCCGCACGTCAACGCTTGAAGATACCCCTGGATCGTCCGCTTCTGGCCCTACTACCCGGCAGCCGGATAGGGGAGATCGAACGTCATGCCCGGCTGTTTTGGGAAACCGCCGCCTGGTGTTGGGCACGCAAACCCGATCTGCAAGTCGCCCTGCCCTTCGTCCATGCCGATCTAGCCGCACGTTTTCAGGGCTTGCGGGGGGATCTGGCACCCCATCTGCCCCTCACCCTGACGGCGAATAGCCATGACGTGCTAGAGGCCGCCGATGTTGTCCTGACCGCCTCCGGAACCGCGACCTTGGAGGCCTTGCTGTTCCAAAAACCCATGGTTGTTGCCTATCGTCTGCATCCGGTTACTTACCACCTGGCCAAACAATTACGCCTAGTGAAAGTGCCCTATATCGCCATGGCCAACCTGCTGGCCGATGCCCCGCTGGCCCCCGAATTCATCCAGGATGCCTGCCACCCCGAAGCAATGGGAAAAGCCTTGTCGCAATTTTTTGACGACCCGGAAGGCTGTGCCGTTCTCGCACGACGCTACGGCGAGATCCACCAGATACTCCGCCGGGACGCCAGCACGCAAGCCGCCGCCGAGGTGCTGGCACTAATCCGGGAGCGCCAGTCACACCACCCCGGCCTAAAGGCCGGAGCTTGAGGCTACAAAGCTAAGAGCTTGTGTGACCAGCCTAAGCCCTTAGTCTTACCCACAAGTCTTAAAACCTTTTCAAAAACAGCTACATAACTTTCTACTAATATTGTTGATTTGAAAGCCTTTTTAGGACTTGTGGGTAAGACTAAGGGCTAAGGCACCACTGAAAGATGCCGCTGCCGTTAATGCCACCAGATGGTCGTTGTTTAATGCACTGAAAGAAACGGGGCTTCCTGTTGCAACGGGGTCAGGAGGACTCACAAAGTTTAATAGGGTTAGGCTAGAGATTCCAAAAACCCATGCCCTTGATGCCGCATGTGTTGGCGTGACAAGCCTGGTTTTTGACTGGAAACAGCCGTCAATAGCCATCAAGTCGGCGGGGCGCGGAAGCTACCAAAGAACAAGGTTGGATGCCAATGGTTTCCCACGTGGCTATCTGACAAGATCAAAGCGCATCAAAGGTTTCCAAACCGGAGACATGGTAATGGCTAATGTCGAGAGGGGCAAAAAAGTGGGTGTGCATGTTGGCCGTGTAGCAGTTCGGACTACAGGCAGTTTCAATATTCAAACCGCTCAAGGTTTGGTTCAGGGTGTGTTCCATCGTCATTGCAGAATTCTGCAACGTGCAGATGGGTATTCTTATTCAATATCCCCGCCCTAAAAGGGACGGGGTTTCAGGAATTTTTGATGACCGGAATCTCCCATCTGATCGCCGGAGTCGACGAGGCTGGCCGTGGCCCGCTGGCAGGCCCTGTCATGGCAGCCGCAGTGATCCTCGATCCCGCCTACCCCATCGCGGGCCTGAGGGATTCCAAACAGCTCAACACCGCCCGCCGGGAGGCGCTGGCACAGACCCTTCATGACCACGCCCTGGCCTATTGCGAGGCATCGGCGTCCGTCGAGGAAATCGACCAGCTCAATATCCTCGGTGCCACCCTGCTCGCCATGCAGCGCGCCGTCATGGGCCTGGCCATTCTGCCCGGTGAGGTCTGGGTGGACGGCAACCGCCCGCCTCGTCTGGTTCAGACCGTGCGCACCATCGTGCGCGGGGACGTCACCGTGCCGGTCATCTCGGCCGCGTCGATCCTCGCCAAGGTGGCTCGGGATCGGCTCATGCTCGAACTGGATCGCCTCTACCCAGGCTACGGCCTGGCCCGGCATAAGGGCTATCCGACCGCAGAACACCTCGCGGCCCTTGAGCGCCTTGGCCCCTTGCCGATCCACCGGCAGAGTTTCGCACCGGTTCGCCGCCTCCTCCGCCCAACAGGCTGACACCCAACATCAAGACACAATGCTGTTGACTTAATCCACACCTCTTGAGGAATTTCTGATATTTTGGAGT
>JBAXSA010000490.1:0-2296 GCA_037130945.1 Pseudomonadota bacterium
CGCAACGCGAGCAGCAGGGTCTGCCAGTCGTGCGCTGATTGAACATTGTCCAGCGAGCTTCGGGGCGTCAGGGACAGCGCCCAGTCGCCCGTGAATGCCTGGTTGAAGTACCAGCCCATGTGCCTGTCCAGGTTGGTGGGAATCCGCACGTTGTTGGGCATGGACTGGCCTTCCAGTTTGCTGGTGTCCAGCCGGATCGCCACACCCTTGGCATGGTGGCCACCATCGCCGCTGGGCTTTTTCCCCCAGAAACGCTCATCAAAGTCCTGGTTGCCCAGGGCATCGGCCACCAGGATCGAAAAATGGCGGATGCTGCCGAGAATTCCGGCGGGCTGGATCTGATCGCCCCATTGGCCGATGCCGCCGGTATAGAGTGGCGTCAGGGTTCGTAAACCAAGGCGCACCGTAGGGGGCTGTTGTAAATTTGCCAGGGAGTTCGCGGCGGACATGGCGGGTTTCCTTTTGTCTGGGGGCGGGATATGGGGACATTCCCGGAGATCGCTTTGGCACCCTATCACAAGTGTCGGGTGGTTCCTCAAGACAACGCACGAACGCCCAGCATTTTGATGATTTTTTTGCCTTGGATGGACATTTTTTCAAGGTTTGAAAATCCCGGGGATTGATCCGTTGATGAGGTAACCCTCCCGATCCTGGAGTCCTCTCATGACCGACCCGCAACCCTGGCTTCTGGCTTATGACGTATCCGACGACCGCCGCCGCGTCCGGCTCTTCAAGTTGCTGAAATCCTATGGCATGCCGCTTCAGCGTTCGCTATTCCTGTGTTACTTGAGTACCGTCCAGAAGGGCCGTCTCCTGGCCGATCTGGCGGACTTTCAATGGGATACGAACGATTGCGTCCATGTCGGGCGGGTTGCCAGCTTGGCCCGTCAGGATCGTTGCGCTGGCCCCGTGTTGCTACGGGCAGAACCCTGTTGTGTGATGGAGTAACCGCCATGCAAAGCCTTTACGTTTCCCAACAGGGTGCCCAACTCGGCCTGACGGGTGGTCGCATGACTCTGACCCAGAACAAAGAAACCGTGGCGGATGTCCCCGCCGAGCAGGTCGAACGGATTTTCCTCTATGGCCATGTGAGCGTCACCCCGGCGCTGCTGGCCCATCTGCTGGGGCGCGGCATTCCGACCACACTGCTGAGTCAAAGCGGCTATTTCCGGGGGCAGATTGTTGGCGGCATCAATGGCCAGGTACGGCGGCGGGCCGCCCAGTATGCCCTCTTGGCGCAACCCGACAAGGCGCTGTCCGTGATCCGCGAGCTGATCGCCGCCAAGCTCGATAATCAGCATCGCCACCTATACCTCAAACTCGGTGGCGAGGCACCAGCCATCAGCCACATCCGCGCCCTGATCGAATCGGTTCGCACCTGCGACGATCTCGACCGCCTGCGTGGTCTGGAAGGCAGTGCCGCACGCTGGCATTTCGGGGCCTTTCCGGCGCTATTGGCGGAGACCGGGTTCGACTTCCCCGGTCGTCACTATCATCCGCCCCGCGATCCGGTCAATGCCTTGCTGTCTCTCGGTTACAGCCTGCTGCTCTCGGAACTCCAGACCGGTTTGGTGAGTCTGGGCCTGGATCCCTACGTCGGCCTGTTTCACGCCACCGATGGACGCCAGCCAGCCTGTGTTCTGGATCTCATGGAGCCACTGCGAACCCTGGTGGATCGGCTGGTGCTACGGCTACTGCGCCAAGGCACCTTGCACACCGAGGATTTTAGCGTCACCGAGGAAGGCTGCCGTTTGGTTCAGGGCCGGGGACGGCTTTTCTATACGGCCTGGGAGGAGCTGCTGGCGAGCGAGGTTAACTGGCAGGATCAAACCCTGAGCTACCGCCGCCTGATCCTGGTTCAGTCGCAGGGATATGTCCGCTGGCTGGAACACCCGGAGTCGCTGCCGACATGGTTTCGCCTCCACGATCTCGGGCGCTGACACGGCCTGCCGGGGGCTATTCCCGGCATGCTGGGTCGATCACCCTGCAAATAATCAGGTATTTACCCTAATTTCAGAAAAATAGTTCGGTGTAACAATTGGTTAGGTGAATTCTCAAAATATATTCATCATCCCAACGCAACCTATTGAATTTTATGAATATGAAAAATTTGCAGGAAGCGCTTGGTCATGCGATACTAAAAAAGAGGGAGGTTCATCCCAAACCCCTCTGGAGCCCTTGCAGGACAGGGCCTCCAGAAGCCAGTGGCCCACACACCCGCCCGCTAATAGGGCTTTGTGACACACACAGCGGAGAGCCAGCAAATAACCCTTCTACTTGGCCCACACACCCGCCC
>JBAXSA010000491.1:0-2293 GCA_037130945.1 Pseudomonadota bacterium
CCCCCCAGCGCCAGCCCTTCCGCCACCCGGGGCCAGGGCCGGTCAAGCCGCTGTTGCAGGATCTCCGGCACGGATTCTCCCAAGCGTTTGAGCCGCAAGGCCAGCGCCGCATCCCCCAAGTTGCCCGTCACGCACACCCAATCTTCTGGCCGGGCACCCTGACGCGGCAGCACTCGATCCTGAGCCACCCAGCCATGCACCTGGAGGGTGACCGCGAGCGGCCCACGGGTGGTATCCCCACCCACCAGCCGGATCCCAAATCGGCGCGCCAGACCACACAAGCCGTCCGCGAAGGCCGCAAGCCAATCCGGATCAGAGGCCGGCAGCGTCAGGGCCAGGGTGAACCAGGCGGGCTCCGCGCCCATCGCCGCGAGATCGCTGAGATTCACCGCCAGAGCCTTATGGCCGAGGGCATCAGGGGCCACTTCCGGAAAAAAATGCACCCCTGCTACCAGGGTGTCGATGCTCACCGCGAGCAGCCGGGCAGAATCTGGACGGAGCAGGGCGCAATCGTCGCCCACGCCCACCGCGATGTCAGCACGACGGGCCCCGCAATCGGAAAAATAACGGCGGATCAGTTCAAATTCACCCAAAGTGTTTTTGCTTTTTAATAGGGTTACCCATGTACGATGAGCAGTGGTCTAATAGGGTTTGTTGCGCCCACGACCACCCCAGCAGATGGCATCCATAATGACTACCAGCCCCCCGTCCCGCCTGCGCGAAATTCCTTACAACTATACCTCCTTCACTGACCGCGAGATCGTTATTCGCTATCTGGGCGAGCCGATCTGGCAGCTCATCGAGGAACTCCGGGAAAGCCGGCGCACCGGCCGGTCGGCGCGGATGCTGTTCGAGGTGCTGGGAGACCTGTGGGTTATCGACCGCAATCCCTACCTGCAAGACGATCTCCTGGACAATCCCCAGCGCCGCAAGGCTCTGATTGGTGCCCTGTGGCACCGTCTGGATCAGTTTGAAAGCCGTGCCAACGGCAATGCCAAGGCACTGGTGCTGCTCTCGGCAGCACGTCAGGCGGTGGAGCGTTTTGCCCAGGAACTGGTCGCAATCGAGGGGCTGCGGGCCCGGATCCGACAGTCTCTGGCGGGTCTCACCCAAGCGGACAATCTGGATTTTGGCGGCCTGACCCGGGTTGCGCACGCCACCGACGCTACCGATTGGCGGGTGGAGTTTCCTCTCGTGGTCATCATGCCGGATCAGGCAGCCGAGGTGGCCCCTCTGGTCGCGGCCTTGATTGCGTTGGAACTCACCATCATCCCGCGAGGTGGTGGGACGGGTTATACCGGGAGCGCCGTGCCGATGGATCGGCGGGCGGCGGTGATCAACACCGAAAAATTCACGCGGCTCGATGCCGTGGTTTACCGGGAACTTCCCGGCGTGCCGGGGCGGCACCCCACCGTGCGAGTCGGTGCCGGGGTGGTGACGCGCCGGGTCACGGAACTGGCCGAGACCAGCGGGCTGATCTTCGCCGTTGACCCAACCTCGCAGCATGCCTCGACGATTGGCGGCAATATCGCCATGAATGCCGGCGGCAAAAAGGCGGTGCGATGGGGCACCACGCTTGATAATCTGGTGTCCTGGCGGCTGGTGACCCCCCAGGCGGAATGGCTGGAGGTTGAGCGCCTCGACCACAATCTCGGCAAGATCCACGAGCAGGATCGGGTGCGTTTTCGCATCACTCGCTATGACCAGGCGAACTCGCGTTCCCTCGGTGAACCCCGGATTCTGGAATGTCCGGGCGCGAGTTTTCGCACCCCGGGTCTTGGCAAGGATGTCACCGACAAAGCCCTTCATGGCTTGCCGGGCATTCAGAAGGAAGGATGTGACGGATTGGTCACCGAGGCGTGTTTTTTGCTCCATCGGATGCCACCCCATCAACGAACGCTCTGCCTGGAGTTTTTTGGTGCCGAGATCGGCCCGGCGGTGGCGGCGATCGTCGCGGTCAAGGATTTTATTGAGGCCCGGCCAGAGGTGTTTTTGACCGGCCTCGAACACCTCGATGAGCGCTATGTCCGGGCGGTGGGCTACTCTACCAAGGCCAACCGCCGCGAGCGCCCCAAGATGCTGTTGCTGGCCGATCTCGCCAGCGACGATGAAATCGCCGTTCAGGCCGCTGCCGAAGCCCTTGTCTCTCTGGTTCAGGGCTACGATGGCGAGGGTTTTATTGCCGTCAGCCCCGAAGCCCGCAAGAGTTTCTGGGCCGACCGTGCCCGCACCGCCGCGATCTCGGCGCATACCAATGCCTTCAAGATCAACGAAGATGTCGTGATTCCCCTGC
>JBAXSA010000492.1:0-2292 GCA_037130945.1 Pseudomonadota bacterium
CTGTACGTGCAGGACTCACCTCACAAGACGGAAAAAGTCATTTGAACGAGAACTGGACAGACACTGTCCAGGTGGGCAATCGTGCGCCACAGCTATGGTTTCAGAACAACGCCTACATCCTGCCCCGGCATGGCCCGGGCACCATTCCCCTGCACAGTATCAATGTTGAAGCCGTGGCACTCACGCTCTACCGGATCCCGGACCGGAATCTGGTTTCCCCATTTGTCCGCAAGTTCTTCCAAAAAGACCTGGACGGTAGTGATCGCGAGACGCTGAGGGAGGATCTGGGTGAGCAGATATGGAGTAATACGATGACCCAGGCCGGAACGCTCAATCAGGAACAACTCAGCCTGCTGAATATTCCCCCTTTAGCCACGGCACCACCTGGACTTTATACCCTGGTAGCTTCGAGTACCCTGACCACCCGGGGACAGGTGGCAAGCCGGAACCGTCATGATGACAATGGTCATGACGATAATCAAAACGGCGGCGATGAAGGGGAAAATGGGGTTTCCGGCGATGTCAGCCAGTGGATCGTGGTCAGCGACATTGGCCTGACGACCTATCAGGGCAGCGACGGCCTGACCGTGCAGGCGCGAAGTCTGGACACTGGCCGGATTTTGGCCGATCTGCCCCTGGAACTCTACGCCCGCAACAACGAACGTCTGGCCCAGGCCCGCACGGATCACCAGGGCATGGCCCGATTCGCCCCCGGATTACTGCGCGGCGAGGCGGGACGGGCGGTGGCGGCTCTGATGGCCTACGGAGTGGGCAATGACTTTGCTTACCTGGATCTGACCCGGGCACCCTTTGACCTCAGCGACCGGGGGGTGGGCGGACGAACGGCACCGGGGCCGCTGGAGGACTATCTTTACCCCGAGCGGGGAGCCTACCGGCCAGGAGAGACCGCGTTTTTGACCGCGTTGCTGCGCGGTAGCGATGGCCGTGCGGTGTCTGGTCTGCCCCTGATCCTTCGCCTCTACCGCCCCGATGACAAGCTGGCCTGGGAACAAACGATGACCCCTGGTGGCGCGGGGGGCTACAGTGCCTCCCTGGCCCTGTCGGCCAGTGCCGCAACCGGCCGCTGGACGGTGCGAGCAGTCGCCGAACGGGAAGGCCCCGTGTTGGGCGAGACGGGATTTTTGGTCGATGCCATCGTACCGCCACGAATAGAAGCCCAACTCCAGGCCCAGGGTGAGGTTTCTCCCGGCACACCACCCAACGCGCTCGCCCTGACGGTCCGCTATCTATTTGGGGCACCGGCTGCCGAATTGGCGGTCACCGGCACTGTTCGGGTGGTCGCCGACGACAGCCCCTTTCCGGCTCACGCCCATTACCGTTTTGGCTTACCCGCCGAGGACGATGCGGTCGAGCCCCAAACCCGGAAACTCCATGAGACCCGCACCGACGCCCAAGGCCAGGCCCAACTGGCGCTTAAGTGGCCAACATTGCCGGTGACCACCCGGCCGCTGGCGGGTGTGGTACGAGCCGAGGTGCTGGATGTCGATGGACGAGCCGTGGCGGCGACCCATCGGGTGGCCTTGCGTACCGCGCCCCATTGGCTGGGCTTGCGCCATCTGAATGCGGATCAGCCAGGCGCGGCGCGTTTCGCCATCGTCGCCCTGGACGCCGCCGGTCAACCCCGCGCCCAGCCGGGGGTTCCCTGGCGATTGGTTGAGGAACGTTGGTCCTATCGCTGGTTCAGGGGCAAGGACAATAACTGGCGCTACGAGCCTCAACGCGAGGATCGGCCCATGCAAACGGGTCACCTCGATGTGGCCGCCGATACGCCCGCCGGGCTGGATCTACCCCTGCCATCGGGACACTACCGGTTGGAGATCGGCAACGTGGGCACCGCTGTCACCGGGTTGCGGTTGACGGTGGGTTGGCCAGAAGGCCCCGATCCCGGCACCGCGCCCGACCAGTTACGGGTTCACCTGGATCGTGATCGCTACCGGCCCGGCGACCGGGCCACGGTCTCGATCCAGGCTCCCTTCTCCGGAGAGGCCACGGTGGTGTTGGCTGGAGAACGGATTCACGACACCTATAACATTACGCTGCCGGCGGAAGGAGCCACGGTACAGGTGCCGGTGTCCCACGACTGGGGGACTGGTGCCTACGTTCTGGTCACCGCCTATCGGGCAGGTCAGGGACAAGCCCAAGGACCAGGCCGGGCCATTGGCGTCGCCTGGCTAGGTATCGATCCCTCCTTCCGGCGCTTGGAAATAGCCCTGACTACTCCCGCCGAGGTCAAGCCTCGTCAGCGTATGACCGTACCGGTTCAGATCCAGG
>JBAXSA010000493.1:0-2290 GCA_037130945.1 Pseudomonadota bacterium
GCAGACGATGTCATTGCGCCTTATATCGCCACCTTGCCGGTTGAATATCAAAAGGCCGTGGGCGGCGCCGCTGCCACTGCTATTAAAGCCGACATCGGTGATGCCAAGGCCAATCACCGGGGTGCATTTGTCTATGGTGTGGAAGATCAGGGCCGGTGGTTTGAACAGCTTGAGGCGAATACGCCCTAAATCTCCCGCAGCATCTAAGATCAAGCGCCTTGGAGGGAATGCAGCCGACATCAGCTCTTGCTGGAAGGTAACCGTTTAGACTCCCTCTCCCTCTGGGAGAGGGGTTGGGGTGAGAGGTCTAAACGGTTACTCAATGTTCCGGAACTGCCCCGGAAAGTCGACGTGGTGGATTGGGCCACCACCAATTCATGACGGAGAAACACACCAAATGATTGAAATGATTGAAATGATCGGGATATGGGTGGCTTTTATTGCGTTTGTCCTGCTGATGCTGGCATTGGATCTGGGCGTTTTTCACCGTGAAGCCCATGTTGTCCGCGTCAGGGAGGCCCTCGCCTGGTCGGCCGTGTGGCTCATTCTGGGATTGACGTTTGCGGTGTTTGTGTACTTTGCCTACGAGAGCCAGTGGTTCGGTCTGGGGAGCGTGGTGGATGCCGTCGATGGACTGACGAATGACGGTGCCACCGCCGCACAAAAATATCTGACCGGATATGTCCTCGAATGGTCACTCAGCGTCGACAACATCTTCGTGATGGTCATGATCTTCGGATTCTTCGCGGTGCCGCCGCTTTATCAGCACCGCGTGCTGTTTTGGGGGATCCTGGGTGCGCTTTTCATGCGCGGGGCGATGATCGGTCTTGGGGTGAAGCTGATCGCGGAGTTCCACTGGGTTCTGAACCTCTTTGCCGTCTTCCTGATTCTCACGGCGATCAAGATGCTGTCCTTCTCGTCAGAGCCAGGCGATCCCCGCGAGAACCTGGTGGTTCGGTTGATGCGCCACTGGTTTCCGGTGACCACGAGATATCACGGAGAACACTTCATCGTTCGCGCCGGGGCACCCGCGTCTTATGAGAGCGAGGTTCCCGGGGCAAATACGATTCCGGACGCGGCGGTGGAGAACGCGCGGCCGGGTACGCTACTGCTCACGCCTCTGGCGCTGGCGCTCATCATGATCGAGACGACGGATCTGATTTTCGCCGTCGACTCCATCCCGGCGATCTTTGCCATTACCGGCGACCCCTTTTTGGTCTTCACCAGCAATGTGTTTGCGATCCTCGGTCTCCGGTCGCTCTATTTTGCACTGGCCGGTTTGGTGAAGAAATTCCGCTACCTCAAGGTTGCAATCGCCATGGTTCTAATGGTCGTGGGCGTCAAGATGCTGCTGGCCGAATCACTGAAACTCGTCTTCGGAAAGCATTTTAATCTGTACCTGCTGATGCTGGTGTTCGCCATTCTGGCAGCGGGTGTTGCGGGTTCACTATGGGCCGAGCGCCGGCAAGCAACCCGTTAACTGGATCTATTTCCATGGAGTCTCCGATGAATGGCCCGCAACGATATGCCTTTTTTGAGCGCCTGCGGCACCACAACCCTCATCCGGCGACCGAGCTTTGCTACCGTTCGCCTTTTGAGTTGCTGGTCGCGGTGATTCTGTCGGCGCAGGCGACCGATCGCGCCGTCAACCAGGCTACCCGGGGTCTGTTCGCGGTAGCCGCCACGCCCGAGACCCTGCTGGCCCTCGGGGAAGCCGGTCTCAAGGCCCACATCCGGACTATTGGCCTGTTTAACACCAAGACCCAGCACCTGCTGGCCACCTGCCAGAGGCTGATCGAACAGCATGGTGGCCAGGTACCCAACACCCGTGAAGCCCTGGAAGCCCTGCCCGGGGTAGGCCGCAAGACCGCCAACGTGATTCTCAACACCGCCTTTGGTGAGTCGACACTGGCGGTGGACACCCATATTTTTCGCATTGCCAACCGCACCGGACTCGCCCCCGGCAAAACCCCGCGGGCCGTGGAAGACCGGCTATTGGCCACCGTGCCCACCGAATTTCTGAGCCACGCCCACCATTGGCTGATCTTGCACGGCCGCTACACCTGTACGGCCCGTCAGCCCCGCTGTACCCTCTGTGTACTCGCCGATCTGTGCGAATATCCGGAAACAAAACGCTCGCCCGGCCTTCCCGGCACCTAACACGGCCGCCCTGAAGGGCGGGGTTTCAACCAGAGGATTTTTGATGACCGACGATATCGAACCCCTGAAATCACAAGCCTTTGAAACCGTGCGAACTCGGCTGGCACCCCGGCTCTGGCTGTGGCGCATG
>JBAXSA010000494.1:0-2284 GCA_037130945.1 Pseudomonadota bacterium
ACCAGGCGGGCTGGCCGTCTCCATAGGTGGCCCGGACCCGCGCTTTACCGGCGACGATGGTCAGCGGCCGTCCATCGGCGGGCACTTCATGAGGCGTAAAAGAGGCCTCGTTAGTTACGGGATCAACCTGTAGTCCAGGTCCGGCTGCGGCGTCACCAAACGTTCGTTTCAGTCCGGTAAGTTCATTCAATAAGTCGAGAGGTTCGTCATACTCATTCCGAACCGCAGCATCCGCACAGGCCAGGAGCAGGCCTCCTTTTCGGACCCAAGTCTCGATGTCCTTCTGCGCGGCCACCGTTACCCATTGATCCAGAACGACGAGGGCATCGTAGTGTTGCAAGGCTCCAGCTTCAATCTGATCCTCGGTGACCAGTTCCGGCTGGTAGTACTCGTGGGAAAGCGCCAGAAATGTGGCCCGCTTATCGCGAAACGTAATCTGCGGCCAACGATACTCGGTGGATAGGGAGTACAAGAGCGCGACGCGACTAGGTCGCATTCGACCGGGACCCAGGATGTCGTCCACCTGGGCGGCCTGGTTGTCAATATGGTGGACGGCATAGCGAGACCAATCACTGGAAGACCAGAACCCCTCGGTGACCATGTAATCGGGTCCATAGTTATAGTAACTGATCAGTTTGCACTGGTTCGCGATCTGTGTGTAGGCTCGGAACAGACTCGGCCAGACACAATGCATCATCGGAAAAGAAATCGGGGGCTGACCGAAATCTTTTCCATATCGCCGGGCGCCGGCATTGAAGGGAGCCACCGAGAAGGCCACGGATTGGTGGCTGTCCCAGAACCAGGAACCGTTGGACATCCAGTCACTGATGCCGGGCGTCAGGTGGGGATAACGGGCGAGTTCAAACATATCGAGCGAAAGCTTGTTGCCGAAGTTAAGCGAGTGCCCGCTCAAGGCAACAAACGGCTTCGCCAGTTTGGCTGGTGACGCTTCACAGAACCCCTCACAGGCCAGGCCGAACATGCGGGGCGTCATCAGTCCCTGATAGCGACGGCTCCAATAATACCGGCGCTGGTCCTCGGGTGTCGTGGGTTTGCCTGTAAACAGGGTGACTTGTTCCCATTTATCCTTGTGAAAAAAGGGCGGCTTCAGATTCTGTTGCTGAAGCCAAACCTGAAAACCGGCATCCGCCTCGGGCCCCTTGACAGCGATTTCACCCGGTTCATCCGACATCTGGAAGGATACCATGCCCGGACTGGATTTCTTTCCGGCTTGAGCCGCAAAAAACTTTTCATAGTGTTCGCGGTACGATTTAAGAGCTTTCTCCGAGTCATACGGAACGAAAGCTGGCGGGGCATAGTGGCCGCCCTGACTGCCCCACCCGTAGAGGGATTCATATTTCACGGTGTCCTCGCTGGTGGCGACGCAGTTCAGCCCGAGCAGACGGAACGACTTCACCATGTATTCCGCCGCGCCCCCCGTAGCCCAACCCCAGGCGTTGGCAAAGAGGAGCGAAGACCGGGTCAGGGGGAACAGACGGTCCGGGCAAATCCCTGCCGCGTGCAGATAATAACGGCGTTCTTGATCGCGAAACGTCAGAATATCATCAAAACCTGGCGCCACGATCACCTCCCGACCGTTGGGCTCGTTCCATGGAATTTCACGGATAACCCCATTATCAAGCTCCAAGACGGCAAATTGGGTGGCGCCTTTGGCGCCTTCCGGGATCGCGAGGATCAGCGGGCCGTTGGCATTACCCGGTAGTTTTGCCAGATCAATCCAGGGCGTGAATCCATTGGTGCGGATGGGATCGGGCGTGAGCTTGAATTCGGCGGTTTGCCAGGGGGCTGAGTGAAATTTGAGGTGGGCCGTAATCGAAAGGGCGTCCTTGCCCGGTGGCAGGGCATCTACCCGAAATCGGATCCAACTTCCCGCCGCACCGAAAAGGCGGATTTGTTTTTTTGATGGCGTTCCGGTCAGAACAGCGAATTGGACCGCGGACATCTCCAATTCGGTTCCTTGCGAGGTCCCGCTATCGTCAAGAGCGGCGCGAGCCCTGAAACGATCATACCCCTTGGGCAGCGTATACTTGATGATGGATGCCGCGTGGGTGCCGATACCGTTGGTGATTTCCAGGCCCATAATCTTCAGGGGCGTCCCCGCCACACTCCGGTTGGTGACAGGGGCCTTCCAGCCGGATTGGGCCAGGTCCCACTTCAATCCAGTGAGCGGCAACTCGCCGGCCGGCCCAGTCAGGCGGGGCTCGATCCAGTCAGCATGATCCCGACTGCTATCCCCACCGGAAGTGACCACCAGAAGCAGGGA
>JBAXSA010000495.1:0-2279 GCA_037130945.1 Pseudomonadota bacterium
CACGACCAATACCTATAACAAGCACGTGCGTGTGCTGGAACTGGTGTTCCGGGTGTTGACGCGGAAAGCCGGACTGAGCGGGAACCCCTGGGCCGATATCACACGGAAGACCGAGAACCGGCAGAGTCGGCGGGAACTGACCGTCGAGGAACTGAACTTAATCTGCAACCAGGCGTCGGGTGAACTGCAGCGTTTGCTGGTCCTGGGGATCTACACGGGCATGCGGTTGGGCGACTGTTGCACGTTGCGGTGGTCGGAAGTTGACCTGGTGCGGAGCATCATCCTGCGCGTGCCGAACAAGACCGCGCGGCGAAAGGGATCGCCCGTGCATATCCCGATTCACCCCACCCTATTCGCTGTCCTTAGTAAGACGCCGGAGAAAAAGCGATCGGGGTACGTGCTTGCGGAGTTGGCGGCGCGGTACCGGCACGAAGACGCGGATGTAGCGAAGGAAATTCAGCGACATTTGATCGCATGTGGCATCCAGGTGCACAAGGACGAGACTGGCAAAGGCACCAGTAAGCGCGCGGTCGTGGAGGTCGGGTTCCATAGCCTGCGCCACTCATTCGTTTCGCTTTGCCGGCAATCTAACGCGCCGCTGGCCGTGGTCGAGGCCATCGTCGGGCACAGCAACCCGGCAATGACCCGGCACTATACCCACGTCGGCGAAGTGGCGGCCGGGGCTGCGGTGGCCTTGCTGCCTGCCATCGGTGCCACCAGCAAGGTCGTCAAGACCCCTCGCCCCGTTGCGAGCGCCAAGACTGCCGCCGGTCTCGCCGAGGTCGTAATACTGCTCGCCGGCATGACGGCCGAGAATTGGGCGGAGCATCGAGACAAGGCGCTGGCGATCATGCGGGGGTGATTGGCAGCCTCCAGCCATTCGACTACGATCATGGGGGCTGGCCGCGGCTACATTGGTGCGGGTACTGGTGGCGATGGTGGGATGCCGGGAAGCCCGGCCTGAAGGGCGCTTCAACGCCCGGAGGGTTACCGGAAGGCTCCGCAACCCAGAATCAGTCGTGAACACCGGAGCATGGAAAAGCCCGGTATAATTGTGCGCTTGCGGACGCGGCATCCCCCGGGTACGCTATTTGCAGTATGAATGGTGCTTTGCACATTGGCACTTGCTCCTGGAAGTTCCCCAGCTGGCGAGGGTTGGTCTATTCCGATGCGCCGACTGACTATCTGTCGGAATACGCACAGAAGTACGCGTGTGTGGAGATCGACCAGTGGTTCTGGAGCCTGTTCGGCCCTGATAAAGTCGTGTTACCGCAGTCCAAAGTCGTGGCCCAATATGCCGCGGCAGTGCCAGAGGGATTCCGTTTCGGGATCAAGCTGCCCAACGCCATCACGCTCACGCATCTCCATCAGACTGACAAGACCGCCCCCCTGGTGCCGAACCCGCACTTTCTTTCTGTGGCGTTGCTGCGCAGCTTTCTGGATCTGCTGGCGCCCTTGCGGGAGAAGTTGGGTCCCATGATGCTGCAGTTCGGGTATCTGAATAAACAGATGGTGCCTTCGCAGGACGCATTCATGGAACAACTGGATGCTTTCGTTCGTCAACTGCCCACGGGCTACACCTGGTGCGTGGAATCCCGCAATCCCAACTACCTGAACGCCCCCTACTTCGCTTTTCTGCGCGAACACGGACTGGCGCACGTGTTCGAGCAAGGCTATTACATGCCGCCGGTGCGAGATGTTTACCAGAGATTTGCCGATCAGTTATCAGACCAAGTGGTCATCCGATTGCACGGACCTGACTGGCAGGGCATCGAGAAAAAGACCAACAAGGACTGGTCAAAGATCTGTGCGCCACATGACACCGATATGGACGCCCTGGCCAGTGTATTGAAAGATCTAAAAGCCCGGAAGCGCCAGGCCTGGGCCTTCGTCAACAATCACTTCGAGGGGTGTGCGCCAGCGACAATCCGCAGGCTCGAAGAGCGGATTGCACAAGGTGGGACGGAAACCCCATGCGCGATGGTTGAGGCGGATGTGCGGCGGGAGGTGGATGCCTGTTTGAGGAAAGTCTAATCTCTAGGACCGTCCCCGGCTATTCTCCGGTGGCGGGCGGGTGCTGGGAGGCTGACGCACCGGAGTGTCGCGGATCGGGGCCGCACGGATCGCGCGTGATACTGGCCCGTCTGCGGCGTTTCTCCGGGTGGGGCGGATTCGTATCCTGCCCCACCCATCGAAGCCTTGTGGCTGGGCCAAACTGAGCGGGCATTTTCCCCATCCCCGCGAGTACGCGGGGCAGCGAAATGCGCGCCGCGGTTCAC
>JBAXSA010000496.1:0-2278 GCA_037130945.1 Pseudomonadota bacterium
CGACCGAACCGACTGCAATCTTCTCGTTAAGAAAAAGTCCCACGAGAATAAGCAAAATAATCAGAAGAGACTGCCTCTTGTGCTTTTTAACCCACTCTGAATGCTTGAACGAGCAAAATGGCAGTTTTGATACCATTAAAATTGCCATGATCAAAATAACGCATTGCAAAATGCATGAGACCTTTTTCCAAACCGTTTTTAATGGGGATACCATTAAAGCCGACTGCCCCGGATTAATGCCATGAGTGCAGGTATCTCGCTCGTTACAGGAGCCACCGGCCATCTTGGAGCCAACCTGGTTCGAAGGCTACTTGACCAAGGCGAGCAAGTGCGGGTGATGATGCACTCCGGGCGCGACAATGGCGCTCTGGACGGCCTCGATGTGGAACGCGTGCTTGCCGACCTGCGCAACGCCGAGGCGGTGTCCGCCGCCGTGCGCGGCTGCACCCGTGTTTATCATTGCGCCGCTCTGGTTTCGACTATTGATGGCAACGTAGCCCATAAGCGTGATCTGTTTGATACTAACGTTCATGGCACAATCCATGTCCTTCAGGCTGCAAAGCTGCACGGCATCGACAAGGTGGTCGTGTCAGGTTCGTTGAGCGCCACCGGCTATGAACCTGACCGTTCCAGCCACGAAGATATGCCGTTCAATCCCTTCCAACACCATCTGCCCTATGGCTTTACCAAGCATCTCACCGAGCATGAATGCCTCAAGGCTCATGCCAACGGCCTCAACGTGGTCGTCGCCACCTCCTGCGCAATCATTGGTCCCCACGATTACGTACCCTCACGCCTGGGGCGCGTACTTATTGATTACGCTAACGGTCATCTGCGGGCCTATATTCCCGGTGGCTTCGAGTTCGTGTCCAGCAGCGACGTCGCCGAAGGCCATATTTTAGCGATGCGCCATGGACGTTCCGGACAGAAATACATTTTTAGCACGGCCTATGCCAGCGTGGACGACTTGATGGCGCTGTTCAGAGAAGTCACCGGCCGTTCATTGCCCCGGCTACGCCTGTCGCCATTACTGATGGCTGCACTGGCCGAAGTGGCCGACAAGACCTGGTTCCGAGCCTTCCCCAACCGGCCCCGGCGCTTTACACCGGGTGCTGTGCGCTTGCTCCAGATGCACCGCCGAGCTGACCACGACAAAGCGAAACAAGAATTGGGTTACCAACCCACCCCATTGATCCAAGCAGTAAGAGAAGCCTATGAAGATTTCGTGCGCCGGGGCTTGATCGTCCTGCCCAATAAACAACCCCCCCAACCTTAGCTACCAACAAGGGTCTTAAACATGAACAACACGCAGACGAAATCCCCGCCCCCCGCCTTTGCGGAAGCCAAAAATCCCCGGCAAAAAGCCCGCGCTTCCGGAATGGATCCAGATTGCTGGTATGTAGTGGAATATGACAGTGCGGTTAAAAAAGGCCAAGTGAAAGAGGTGACTTTTTGGAACACCTCCATTGCCCTTTACCGTGGCGATGATGGCAAACTCGCTGCCTTGCAGAACCGTTGTCCGCACCGCCAACTCAAGCTCACCCATGGTGCAGTCGATCAGTGCAACCTACGTTGCGCCTACCATGGCTGGTCTTTCAATAGTGAAGGCCGACTGGAGGACTACTCACATGACAGCTTTGGCAAACCGCTCATTAAAAGACAGTTGCGAACCTACCCCGTGCAAGTCCGCTACGGCCTGATCTGGCTGTTTCCCGGTGATCCGGAACTGGCCGGTGAGCGCAAAATCCCGGAAATACCCGAACTTACCGGAGATAATCCTTGGGCCAATTTTATCTCGGATTTAACCTGGCAAACCCACCATTCCATGGTGATGGACAATATCTGCGATTTTTCTCATGCCTTCCTGCACCGCAAATACAAACCCTTCACGGGTGCCAAACTGACCCACCACGAAGCCGATGAGAATAGGGTTTACCTGACTTACGATGCCTACATGGCCGGTGGCCGGATTTCCGGTATTTTTGTTGACCGTAACCGGGTCAATACCCGCTCCATTGAACTGTGCTACGAATATCCTTATCAATGGACCAACACGGGCGACAGCATCAAAAATTGGTCATTTATGCTGCCCATTGACGAGCGCACCACTCGGGTATTTTTCCTGTTTTATTTCGATGCCCTTGTTATTCCGTTAATTTCCATAAAAACGCCGAAGTGGCTGACCCAAATGGTGATGAATATCGCCAAGCCCCTGGTATTTACACCCATACTCGAAGAGGACGGCGTCGCGCTGGAAGCCGAAATGTTAGCCTACGAA
>JBAXSA010000497.1:0-2272 GCA_037130945.1 Pseudomonadota bacterium
TATGAACTCCGCTGGGGTCAGAATTGGTATGCCCTGCCAGGGGTGCATGACCAGCAAATCGGCGTCACTGCTAACCAGCGCACCTGCACCGCACACCTTGGCCAACGCCAGAAATTGATTGTCCTTGGGGTCACGGCAGGGCGGAATCACATGGGAGGCATCAGCATCGGACACCACGAACAATGAAGCACGTCGGCGCAAGATGGCAATAAATTCCTTGCGAATATTGGCAGGCTGGTAGCGGTCAAATTTGGGCCGCAGTAGCACTTCCTCCAGTTCGGCCAATGTGGACACGGATGCACAGACCTCGCCCGTGGCCAAGGCATGGGCCAGCGCACGATGAGGGATAGAACCCACACGCAGCGAGGCGCTGACCAGTGTGCTGGTATCGAATACCAAGCGCCGGAAGACGCTCAACGTGACTCCTTCACCATGTACACCACATCTTCGTCAGTCAGTTCGACAGCGGCAGGCAGCGCACTCGCGGCAGCCCGCTGGCTCCACGCCTCAAACTCGGCGACGGTCTTGCGGCGTATGCTGGTGATGTCGGCCCTGTTCCGTTGGTTGTCATCATCGCCCTCCTGATCCACAGCAATAAAAATCACCTCCGTGCGGCGGTGGCGCAATTCCGGCGGAATAGGAATGAAATCTTGTGGATCTTCAATAATCTGGCGGATGGCAAACATAAGTCGTCTCCTATGGGTTTGGACGATGATTGAAGCCGCGCACGTCAATCTGCCCAGTCACAGCGGCGAAGATCAGCACGGCGAGGTGTTCGCAGATTTCGGTCTCAAAGTGGACTTCTTTGTGCAGGTTCATGCGTTCCCTCTGGTTCCTGTCAGATCGGCAATCATTGTCAGGGATTGATCAAATTCAAGTCGAGACCCTGTGCCATGAAGTTCCTAAAATCCCGATCCAGCGTCACCATGCGCAAACCACTGACTATGGCGAAAGCAGCGAGGTAGGCATCCATCCAGACTTTGGGTGAAGCGGTATCGCATGTCGCCAACCGATGCCAAAGCGCGAACACACCCGGTGGTTCTTCCCTTTCGCAAACTTGCGGCAAGGCCAACAAGGCAGCTAGAGCCACCAGGGCGTCGCGATTGGTCAAGCCCTCGGCACCGTAAGCCTTCAACAGTGCCGGAGTGGATGCCAGACGAAGGAAACTTTGTTGGGTGGATCGGCAAAAGACCGCTGGATCGGCGGGCGTCGCTTTCCGCAAGATTTGCTAGGCCTGCTGGTGAAAGGGATGGGTGGTAAAGACCGCCGCAATCCATACGTTTGTGTCAAAGAGAGAGCCCGGCATGTTTCAAGTCCGCCTCGGTCTGGGTTTCCTGTTCAAGATTGAGCAATTCTTCCATGCTCATGTGGGTTGTTGGTGCTTGGGGGTGGCACGTGATCACCGGCAGACCCCCTTCCACGATTTTCACCATCGAACTAGCCAGAGGTTTTTCTGATGGCTCAAGAGGCAACATTCCAAGCCCCCGCCGGAGTAAATCGGCGGCGAGGTCTCTGAGGGTGCGTCCTTGAACAACGGCACGCAATTTCATTTCCCGAATGATCTCATCGGGTAAATCCAGTGTGGTTTTCATGGAGCCAGCTTACCAGCTTGCTGGCTTGCTGTTAATCCGACGTTCGCCAACTCCCGCACATCAATCTGTCCCGTCACGGCGGCGGAAATCAATAAACCGCATCATGGTCACCCATATTCAGCGGGATAATCTTCTGTTCATCAACCAGCAGTTCCAGCGTGATGCGGTAGGAGAGATTGATGGAGACCGAATGCCACCCGCGTAAAACCACGCAGAAAGGAGCCGGAGCGTCCCGCTCCGGATAAACCGGGGCAGGATGCCCCGGCTCCTGTTGCACCGGCCTTGCGCGACTTTACGCGGGTGGCCCTTTTTTCAATAGCTCGACTTGTTCTTGTGTCCAAGAATAAAAGTCGGTTTCATATGTGTTCATGGTTGTCCTCTGTGGGATAGGCTGTGGGAGACCTCTTTGCCGTTCAGGTATTTTCATATTGCGGATTTGAGCGGATTATCAAGCCCCTCTGAATTCTTGCACAAACCCAAGTCCTTCATAAAACCGTGCGATTTCCAGCTTCTGCCCCATAAAGCTAAAGTCCAATACATCTGACAACTGTTGATATTCATACAAATGCCATTCATTTTGACCAACGCGATGATAATTCTCAACAAATACGGATTCTGATTCGACTAGCACATAATCCCGCAAGCCTGGAATCGATCGATAGTGCATGAATTTATCGCCT
>JBAXSA010000498.1:0-2266 GCA_037130945.1 Pseudomonadota bacterium
CTCGAACCGGACGATTATGACCATCCGTTCCACCTGGAGCTGATCACCGAAAAATCCACGATGGACGATGTCCTGGTTCCATTGTGCCAGAGATTCGGCATCAACTACATGCCGATGACCGGGTTTGCCAGCATCACCGGAACCATCAACCTGTTGCAGCGTGTGAAGACATCCGGCAAACCAGGTGTGGTGCTCTATATCTCGGACTTCGATCCGGCGGGATCCTCCATGCCGAAAGCGGTGGCCCGGCAAATCGAATTCTGGCGGCCGGTTTACGCACCAGAAAATGATGTGGTTCTGAATCCTGCGGTTCTTACCCTCGATCAGGTAAAGCACTACAACCTGCCACCGATTCCAATCAAGGAGACCGACCGCCGGCAAAACAAGTTCCTGGAACATTATGGCGTCGAAGGTGCCACTGAGCTGGATGCGCTGGAGGCACTGCATCCTGGCGAGCTGTCCAAAATTATCCGGGAAGCTGTGGCTCCCTATATTGATGATGACAGCCATGCCCGTGTGGTTCAAGCCGGACGCAGCGCGGAAAAAGAGGCACAGTCCGTCTGGGGTCAATGGACGGATGAACACTGGGATAAATGGCGTGCGTTGAAGTCCCAAGTGGCGGAGGTTGTTGATGCCTACCGCGAGCGGCTGGAATCTTTACGGCAAGCCATGAAAACTGACCTGGAGCCCTTCCATGAGGAGCTGGATTCTTTACGGCAAGAGATTAAAAAGGAGTTCGGCGACCTTTGCCTGCGCCACGATCTTCCCGCCAGGCCGGAATCTCCATTGGCACTTCCGAATCATTTCGGGGGGATGTTTGATAGCCGACGGGAGTACCTGAATCAGTTGGATTTCTACCATGCTGCAGGGACTGATATGGAGGTACAGGTATGAGTACGCACTTTTCCTCCGACCAGACCGCCGCCTGGGACGAACTCATGGAATTCGTGAACTCCAATCGTCACGAACACGCACTGAGTGGCCCCGCCGGAACCGGCAAGACCTTTCTGGTGAGCCGGCTCGTGGCGTGCCTGGACGATATGGGTTTCCGCCTGCATCTGACCGCCACTACGAACAAGGCGGCCAGGGTTGCCGCGCGCATGGCTGACCAGGAGCCAAAGACCATACACTCGCTCTTGGGTCTTCAGCCCGTCGAGGATGAAACCAAGGGCCGCCAAGTGCTGAAGCGTATGCGGGATTCTACTGTCGAGTCCGGCAGTCTCGTCATCGTGGATGAAGCCTCGATGGTGCAGCGGGAATTGCTGACGGAGATTCGCTTCGCCGCCGTGGCCGCCAACGCCAAAGTGCTGTTCGTCGGCGATGCCTATCAGCTTCCACCTGTCTTCGAGAAGACAGCGCCGGTCTTCGATATGGTTGCCGGACAGTCGCATCTTACCACCGTGCATCGGCAGGCACTTGAAAATCCCCTACTCGCTACGGCCACGGACATTCGCCAGGTGCTGGATGGTGCCCCTTTCCCCACCATACAAGAATCCGTGTCATCAGTGGGAGGGTTGATTCTGCACGATTTCGATGATTGGGGGAATATTGCCCTCAGAGCCTTCGCATCGGATGAGTATGCCGCCGACCCCGACTATTGCCGGATGCTCGGATGGACAAACAGCTTCGTTCGGGAGGCCAATCGCCGCATCCGTCGCCATGTGTTGGGTAGTGTGGCCGACCACCTGCCCTTCATCCCCGGTGAGCGCATGGTCAACAACAACGCCATAGGAGACGAGCATAGTCTGATTCTGACCACCGATGAGCCGGTTCAGATTCTAAGTACACAGCGTGGGGAGATTGAAGGCATCCCAGGCTGGAAGCTGAGGGTGCGCGGCGAAAATAACGACGAAGTCAGTGTTTTTTGCGCGGAGCATTGGCAGCAGGCCTCGGAACTGTTGTCCGCCGTCGCCAGGCCTGCCCGCGCCTTGCAAGACGAATGTAACCGCTATAAGGCGGCCGGGCGGGATGTACCAAAGGAACTGGATAAGAAACGTCGTGCTGCCTGGCGGCTCTTCTTTACCACCAAAAACCAATTCGCCGATTTGCGGCCGGCCTTTGCTTCCACAGTCCATAAGTCACAGGGGTCAACCTTCCAACACGTGTTTATCCAGTTGTCTGACATCGGACGCAATACCCATTGGTGGGACATCGCCAGGCTGCTTTATGTGGCACTCACTCGTCCTGCTCAGTATGCATTCGTTGCAGGTAATCTTCCAGCCTGGGTGGCACAGGTTAATCAACAGGAGGCGGCTTGATGAATATC
>JBAXSA010000499.1:0-2263 GCA_037130945.1 Pseudomonadota bacterium
CAGGTTGGCGTTTTGCAGATTGACGCCTTCGCCCGCCGCATCGGTGGCGATCAGCACCCGCACTGCGGGGTCGTTGCGAAACAACTCCTGAACCTTGCGGCGCTCCTCGCGTTTGACGCCGCCGTGGATCATCGCCACCGATTCGGGATGACCGATCAGGCCGCGAATCTTGATGGCCAGGTAATTCAGGGTGTCCCGATGCTCGGTAAAGAGAATGAGCTTGCGCTGGTGGCCACCCGCATGGCGCATCTCCGGGGTGTTCTGGAGCAGCTTAGACAGTTCATCCCACTTTCGATCCAGGCCGGAATGAACGATTTGCCGTGCCTGTTCCTCGAGTCCGCCAAGAATGAGAATCTCGGCCTCGAGTTCCTGGATGGTCTGGGCAGCCGAGGCCTGATCCACAAGGATTTCCTCGAGATTCTCGTAATCTTCAGGAGATAGCGCCTCGTCGGATTCCCAAATATCGTCCGGCAGATGGTTAAACCCCGGAGTTTCCATCAGGCTCGCGCCGCGCTGTTTTAGCCTTTCCTCTTCCACCCGGCGCTTGAGTTTGTTGCGGCGACGTTTGAGGGACTGGTAAATGGCCTCTGGACTGGAGGCCAACCGGCGCTGCAAGGCCGTGAGCGCGAACCCCACCGTACCCTTGCGCTTGCCATCTTCCAATGAGTCGACCCGGTTCATTTCCTCTTTCACATAGGCCGTCACAGCCACATACAGAGCGGCTTCAAGATCCGAGAGCCGGTAATTGACGGTATAGGCGCGACGTTCGGGAAAGAGTGGCGTGCTATCAAACTTGAGCAGGTCTTCCTTGACCATCCGGCGCATCAGGTCGGTGACATCGACCTTGTGCGCGCCATCGCGGAACTTGCCATAGAACCGGTCGGCATCCAGCAGGGACATGAAAAGCTGGAAATCCTCTTCCTTGCCATTGTGCGGCGTGGCCGTCATCAACAGAAAATGGCGAGTCATCGACCCCAGACGTTCCCCCAGCTGGAACCGCTTGGTCTTATTGATCTTGCTGCCAAAATAGTTGGCCGAGAGCTTGTGCGCTTCATCAACGACGATCAGATCCCACGAGACCGCCTGGAGCGATTCCTGTAAATCTTGCCGACGAGCCAATTGATCGAGACGGCTGATCCAGAGGTCAGATTGCTCCCAAGGGTTCAATCCCAGCGGCTGGTTGTCGTTCGTGCCCTCGAACACCTCGAACTTCAGGCCGAACTTTTCCCACATTTCATCGGCCCACTGCGAGACCAGGCCGCCGGGTGCCACGATCAGCACGCGCTTGGCATCGGCTCGCATCAGCATCTCGCGGATGAACAACCCGGCCATAATGGTTTTTCCCGCACCTGGGTCATCCGCCAGAACATACCGCAGAGGCTGGCGCGGCAGCATCGACTCATAGACCGCCGTGATCTGATGCGGCAGTGGCTCGACGTTGGAGGTATGGACAGCCATCATCGGATCAAACAAATGGGCCAGATTGATCCGGTAAGCCTCGACCGCCAGCTTAAAACCCTCGCCTGGCGCGTCAAATGCCCAAGGGCGACCTGCTTCGGCCAAAGACAAGTTGGCTTGATCGGCGCGAAACAGCATCCGCTCCACCAGCCTGCCGTCTGGTGTCTTGTAATAGACGGTCAGTGCATCCTGGCCAACCGGCTCCGTGGTGACAATCCGCACCACCTGCCCGGGCTCCAGCCCCGCAACCGCCGCATTTTTCCTGATGTCTTCGAGTTTCAGCATGGCCGCATCGTTTCCTGAGAGCCAGGTATTCCACGGCGAGCAAGAGATTCAACCGCTCAACCGATTCTCCAGACCGTCAAGGATAAAGGCATTGGCCGTGTTTCGACAAAATACCCCTTCCATGTCTCGAATAGCAAGGTTGATCATTTTGATCCCTAATCCTTGCCAACAAACCTCCCCTTCTCCGCCACACGTCTCCTTACCAACCCCTCAGCCACCTTTCCGCCCGCCTTGTTCCAACGAAGAAATTCCTCCGCCGCCCCCGCCAAATCGCCAGCATTCAACTTCCGCAGCAGGGTCGATTTCTGGAACTGAGCCGCGCCGATATTGAAGGTCAAACTGACCAGCGCGTCAAACTGTCCTTGGGTCAGAGGGACATTGACGAGGCGTTGGACTGAATCCTCGGTGGCAAGAAGATCGGCTGCCAGCATCAACTCGGCCTTCTTGGCGCTGATGCCGGTGTGGAAATCCTCGCCAGGCTTGATCAGGTGACCATAGCCAACCGTCGGCAAACCACCCG
>JBAXSA010000500.1:0-2261 GCA_037130945.1 Pseudomonadota bacterium
AACCGTGCCGCCTTTGCCATGGCCAACCAGGATGTCCGGTTTTACCTGATCGGCATGTTATTTGAGCTATCGGGTCACACCTTCCGTGTGGTAGCCACCGATGGTCATCGCTTGGCCGCCAATGCCGTTGTTCTGGATCAGGAATTTCCCGAAAACACCCGGGTCATTGTGCCGCGTCGCACGGTGACGGAACTCGAGCGGCTCCTGTCCGGCGATGCCGAGAAGGTTCATATCTCCTTGTCGGACAGTACCATACGATTTTCCGGAACGGATTGGTCGTTTGTCAGCAAGCTCATCGATGGCCGCTATCCGGACTATGAAAAGGTCATCCCCCAGGGTGCCATGCGGAGAATCTGTGCCGAACGGGATATTCTCAAGGGTGCCTTGCAGAGGGTCGGTGCCCTACTGGAAGGCCGGCAGTTTCCGGTGGAATGGCAGGTGAGCAAAAATAATCTGAAATTCGTGATTAAAAACGAAGGTGAGGAGGCTGAGGATGAATTGGATCTCGAATATGAAGGTGGCACCCTGTCGGTGATCTACAAATTCAATTATTTGCTGGATATGCTGAATGCACTCGATGCCGGGGCCATAGAGATCTGGATGGTCGAATCCAACCAGGCCATGAAAATAGAACAAAATCATGGTGCAGAGAAGGGGATTTATGTCCTCATGCCGATGAAGGCCTGAGGGTTTTTAGCTCCCACCTCCCCTCCCCTGCGCAAAATAATCGGCGAGAAACTCGCTGAAAGGCTGGGTGTCCGATGCCTCCAAGGCGGCTTGGCGTGCCATTGAAGTTTGAGCCTCTTGGGCAAAAGAGGCTTCCAACGCCGGATCGAGCCGCTGGGCCTTGAAGAATTGCCGGTGCTGCTCCGACAGGCGCCGGGTCATTTCAAAATAACTCTCATCATGGCTCTGCATCATCGCCAAAACCCGGGCTGAGGGGGTGCGCTCCGGCTCCTTCAGGCGTGCGCGCATCTCCGCCAAAACCCTCTGGTGCGGCTTGTCGGCGCTTTCCCAGCCATCCAGATACGCACACAGCGGCACCATGGCATCGAGAATCCCGAGGCCCCAGTCCCTCAGGCCGACCCGGCCATTCACATAGGCGAGTTCCAGGGCGGGTTCGCGACCCTGGTGGGCGGCCAGGGTTTGATTGAGATCGATGGCCTGACGTTCTTCCGGGCCAATCCGGGGACTGTCCGCCAGCAAACAGAAGATCAGAAAGGCCTCCAGAAAACACAGTGTTTCCTCAGCGACGCCCAAGGGTTCGAAGGGGTTGACGTCCAGAGATCGCAGTTCGATATAGCGAATCCCGCGCCTGGCCAGCGCCAGACTGGGTTTCTCAAGACCCTCTGGCGGCTGCTTGGGGCGTACCGTGCTGTAGTATTCGTTCTCGATCTGGAGAATATTGGCATTGAGCTGTTCATAACCGCCGTTCACCACCACGCCAATCGCCTGATAGGGGGGATAAGGAGTCTCAATCGCCCGGGCCAGGCTAGCGATATAGTTTTCCAGATTGTCGTAACAGGCCTTGATGCCGACGCCTTCCTCCAGCCGGTTTTGGTAGCCGATGCGCCCCATGCGTAGCGAGGTGGCGTAGGGATGGTGGTAGGTGCCTTCATCAAAGGGCAGGAGGTCGGTGGCGCGACCCTGCAGGAAGGTCTTACACACCGCTGGAGAGGCCCCAAACAGGTAGGGGATCAGCCAGCCCAGGCGCTGGAGATTGCGCATCATGCCGAGGTAACTCGCCGATATGAAGTCACGCGAACCCTGGGTATTGCCCTCCATGGCCTGGAAGATCGGCCAAAAATCATCTGGCAGTGAGAAATTAAAATGGATCCCGGCGATCACCTGCATCACCCGTCCGTAGCGGTGACCCAACCCCCGGCGATAGACCGTCTTCATCAGACCCCGGTTGGAGAGGCCGTAGTGGGCAATCGGGATGTGCTCGGGGCTGTCCAGGATGCAGGGCATGCTGGAGGCCCAAATTAATTCCTGGCCAAGCTGTCCCTGCACGAAGGTCTGAAGATTTTGCAAGCATTCGAGCAGCGAACCGCGACGGGACGAGGGAGGCGTGATAAGTTCCAGAAGCGCTTCGGAATAGTCGGTGGTGATGGCCGGATGCATCAGCGCCGAGCCGAGTCCTGCGGGATGTGGGGTTTGCGCGATCTTGCCATTGCCAGCCACCCGCAAACCCTCCCGTTCGAGCCCCACCAGCCAGCCTCGCAAGGTCTCCCCGGATCCCCCGGCCTGCCAGCGGGACA
>JBAXSA010000501.1:0-2259 GCA_037130945.1 Pseudomonadota bacterium
CATGATCTGTGCGGGAAGAATTTTGCAGGAAAGGCCATCTAATCGAACAGCCTACGTGTTCAGGGATTTGATGCGCGGTTTGCGTGGATACTGGTGTCCGTGCCAACGTCTGCGAAAATAATGCTAGATAATGGTGTGCCTCTGGCCAATTGCCGTGCCATCTGACCAACAGCCGAGCAGTCGCCAGGCCCTCTTCATAGGCACAAGCCTTTTCTTGGCATTTGCAGAGGCGGGCCAATAGATCCCTTTGATTAGGTGCCAGAGAAACCGCCCGGTGCTGGGCTATCAAGGCCTCTTGTGGCTGGTCGGCGCGTAGATACAAATCGGCGAGACGCGCATGACTCTGGGCCTGTCCAGGGTCAAGTTCCACCAAGGATCTCGCCACCTGAATCGCCTCCTCGAAATTGCCCGTCTGTTCGAGAAAGTCGCACAGACGTTTAATGATATCGCCATGATTCGGCATCAGCTTGGCGGCCGTGCGCTGTACCGCGACGGCTTCCGCCAACTCGCCCTGCCTGGACAGAAGCCAGGCCAAACGGTGATAGGGGATGGCTGCATTGGGATCAAGGCGAATCGCGGTTTGCACGGCCCCAATGGAGGCAGCATCCTGTTCCAGTTTTTCGAGAATCTGGCTCAGTTGCACCCACAAACCAGCATTGGCCGGCAACCATTCCACCGCCCACCGCTGAATCGTCAGCGCGGCCTCCAGCCGTCCCTCCTTGAGTAACAGTGTGGCCATTTGGTGATAGGCCATTCCGGTGCTGTCGCCTAGCTGGCCGTACAGCATCAACAGGGTTTTGCGCCGTTGCCGCTGCCAATACCACCGTCGCAAGCGGGGCCACAAACCCTGGCCCTTACCACCCTTACCAGGGATAACGATAGCCATAATGTAAAAGCTCCTCGCTCACGATCATCTCCGCCAAGGGTCGGCTGTGTTCCGTAAAAAAACAGGCGGGTTCAATACCTTCCCCTCGTTGAAGGGTTTGGGCGATTGCCACCAAGGGTAGTTGGTCGGCCTGCGCCAACCAATGACGTGCCGTTAGAGTGGTATTGACCGACGGGTTGACCGGATCGGGATGGGTCGCGAAAAATGCTTCAACTTGGGGAACCAGCGCCGGAAAATACCGATGATAAAAAGCCATGAGATCCGCCGATAGGGATTCAACCCGGCATACAGTCAAGGGCTGTGGCAATCGAACCTGGGGTTGAAAATGAATCTCCGCGCAATGCCGGTGTCTTGCCAGATACTGTAGGAAATCAAGGAATGTGAATTCGCCATAACGATCCTCATTCGCCCCGAAACGCCATGCCAACAGGGTGTGGGCGGTACAGAGGGAGGGCTCGTAGGCCCAGGAAACAACCTTGTCCAGAAAGGCCGACACCAAACGCACGAAAGGGTTACGCACCACGGTGAGAGCCTGGCCGGGGAGGCGGTCATGGGGTGGTGGAAAGTGTGGCAGGAGCTGGTCAATGTCCAGGGTATCCCCTCCTGGTGACTCCTTGCCGTGAAGCGCTATAAACAGAGTGCGAAGCAGTGTACAGGCTGACTTGGGATGGTAGTACATCGCATAGTCGCTGCGTGGCGAATAAAGCCCGAGCAGCCCTGCCTGGAACCCGACTTTTTGGGGACTGTTAGCCAGTGGCTGGCCATTCCAGGCCAAGTGAGCCGCAACCCAATCGCCCGCTGTCAAGGGTTGTTCCCATTGACAGAGAAATTCCCATCGCCCGACAGTCCCAGGGCGCTCCTGTGCTGCCAAGCCACCCACGATCCGCATGCCATTAACAGACAGATCAACCACCACGGGACTCGAACCCTGCTGTACGGCCCAGCCCAAAGCCCCCGTGAGGGTGACCTTGTCCAGACAGCCCCAGCGTAGCGGATCGGATAAGAGCCGGGCTTGTTCGTTGAGTAATGGCAATGGGGCTGACACCTAGAGTTCAGACAACTTGGAAGCGGCTTCGGTAACCGTCCGGCCAATCCAGGTAGTCAGTAGGGCATGGGCGAAATAGTGTGCAGCCTTCCCTTCCGAGCCTGTAGAGCAAGACTGATCGAGACAAGATCCTTACAGAAGTAGCGATTTTAGCCTATCCTTGTAGCGATTACCCACGATAGCCGCAGAAAATTCCGACCAGGCATCTTTAGGTATGCGCCTATGGCGAGGTAGGTTGGTTACGAATTTTTGCATCAGTTCCGCTGCGTGGGACACATCTGGATCGGCCCACACTTGACCTTCACCGTAAGGGTACTGACCTTTCCGC
>JBAXSA010000502.1:0-2258 GCA_037130945.1 Pseudomonadota bacterium
ATGGCCTGGCCAAGAACGCCGTCACGCACTATCAGTCACTGTTCCGCTACGGCGGTCACCAGAGCATGACGCGCTCCTGGCTCAAACCCACGCACCAGACCCACAGTCTGGTGACGCGCAAGCTGTTCTCGCACGAAATTACCCAGGGTTTTAGTGCTGACGTGCATTGCGTCACGGGTGCCCCGCGCGAATCCCTGGCCAAGTTCACCATGGCCGAGGATGGCGGAGTCGGCGGCAAGGGGCTGTGGCGTCCGGTGACGCTGGGCTTGCGGCCGACCCAAGAAGGCCCCGCCTTGCAGAATTATCTGCGGGGCGGTTTTGTGCGGCTGATCAAGGCGTAATGCGGGGAGATCCTTATGGCAAAGGTATATAACTGGCAAATCGGACGAGAGATGGACTACCCCTATGAAGGGGCACGTCCCAAGCGGCAATTCGCCATGGTTTTGGACACCAACAAGTGCATCGCCTGTCAGACCTGCACGGTGGCCTGCAAGACCACCTGGACGCCGGGGCGCGGGCAGGAATACATGTTCTGGAACAACGTCGAGAGCAAACCCTACGGCTATTATCCGCTGGGATGGGATGTCAATATCCTGGATAAATTGGGGGTTCAGGAGGTGGGCGGGGCGGTCTATCGGGGCAAAACCCTGTTCGAGTCGGCACCCACTGGGGAACGTATCCTTGGCTATCTCCCGGACGATCTGGATTACGCCCATCCCAACATTGGCGAGGATGACTCCACGGGCCTGATGAGTCAGGGAGCCTACCTTACCACGCCACACCTACAGTGGATGTTCTATCTACCCCGGATTTGCAACCACTGCACCTATCCGGCCTGTCTGGGCTCCTGCCCGCGCCAGTCGATCTACAAACGGCCCGAGGATGGCATCGTGCTGCTCGATCAATCCCGCTGCCGAGGGTACCGGGAGTGTGTCAAGGGCTGTCCTTACAAAAAAACCTACTTCAACCCCATCACGCGGGTGTCGGAGAAGTGTATTGGCTGCTACCCGGCCATCGAGAACGATCGTCAGACCCAATGCACTATTAGCTGTATTGGCAAGATTCGTCTCCAGGGTTTTATGGGTGGCCCGGATGCGGTGCGCGAGGACAACCCGCTCGACTACCTCGTTCACATCGCCAAGATCGCCAAGCCGCTCTACCCGCAGTTCGGGCTGGAACCAAACACCTACTACATCCCACCGATCCACGTCCCGTCCGCTTATCTCACCCAGATGTTCGGCGCGGATGTCGCTGCGGCCACCGCTACCTATCGCCAGGCCGCCGGGAACAAGACGCTGCTGGGTGCCCTGCTGTTGTTTGGGTCGACGCCGAATATCATCCACCACTTCAAGGTCATGGGGGACGTAAGTGTTGGCTATAACGAGAAGGGGGTCGAACTGGCGCGGGTACCCATCAAGGAGCCGATCATCGAACGCGGTGCCTTTGACGAGCGTTTCAAGGTCTACCGAACCAATATCACCTAAGGGAGGGCCAGAAGATGAAATTTATTCCACAATTCAGTGCCCTGTCGCTGGTTTTGAGCGGTATCGCGGGGGCTTCAGAGATGATCGAGGCCGTACATCTGAAAGAGGCGGGTTCCTTCAAGGATCCCAAGGCCGCCTATTGGTCACGAAGCCAGCCCTTGCAGGTCAGCACCCTGCCCCAGGTGGTGGCCACGCCCAACCAGGTCAAGCCCACGGTGCTGGCACTACAGGTTCGGGCTGTTCACAACGGCCAGTGGCTGGGATTTCTGATCGAATGGCAAGACCCGACTCTCGATAACCGCCTCATGATTGACAAGTTTGGCGACCAGGTAGCAGTGGAACTTCCGACGCGCTACGTTCAGGGGGGGAGTGACCCGATGCCGAGCCCCATGATGGGCAACCCCGGCGGGCGGGTCTCAATCATGCAGTGGCGGGCCGCCTTTCAGCAGGATCTGGTGGCCGGCGAACCCAAGTTACGCGACCTATACCCCTACGCCTGGGTCGACGTCTACCCCGACCAGGTCATGCGAACGACCGATGCCCGGCCCTACATGGGCGCGGTGGGCCTCGACAATCCCATCTCCCATCCCCTGAATACCCCGGTGCTGGATCAGATGGCGGAGGGCTGGGGAAGTCTCACGGTAAAACCGGAACAGAACGCCAATGGCTGGGGACACTGGAAGGACGGCTGGTGGCATGTCGCCATCACCCGTCCGCTGGTGAGCCGTGGCGACAATGACCCGCAATTGCAGCCCGGCAACCAGACCGTGGCGG
>JBAXSA010000503.1:0-2256 GCA_037130945.1 Pseudomonadota bacterium
GGGCTAAAAAGTCATTAAATTGGTTGGTTAGCCCCATAACTTGACATAAGCCACAGCTTTGCATAATTCCCCTTATGTAAAGCTTTTCTTCTACAGTTCCCGCATGGTTTTGACGGGCCGAGTTCCATAACTGCCTGATTTTGCGTACCCGCTCTTCGAAAAATTCAGAAAAAGTCGAAAAGCGTGGTGTCCTAGCTTACTGCTGAATCTACTTGATTTACTGATATTGTGATCTACAATGGTGGTGTCTTCAAAGGAGGCCACCATGTTTGCCCGAGTCAAAAAGTCAGGGAACAACCAGTATCTCCAGATCGTCGAAAATCGGCGGGAGAAGGGCAAGGTCATCCAGCGGGTGATTGCCACTCTGGGTCGCCTGGATCAGATGACTGGCAAGGGCGACGTCGAAGCTCTGGTCCGCTCTCTGGCCCGCTTTTCCGAGAAGACCTTGCTGATTCTCTCGGATCACAGCAAGGTTACTGCTGCGGCGCAGAAGATCGGGCCGGCATTGATCTTCGAGCGGCTCTGGAAAGAACTGGGGATCGGCGCCACCGTCTCAGCTCTGGTTGTGGAGCGCAAATTCAGTTTCTCTGTGGAACGGGCGCTGTTTCTGACTGTTCTGCACCGTCTCTTTGTGTCCGGTTCCGATCGCAGTTGCGAGAAGTGGCGTCGGGACTATCGGATTAACGGGATTGAAACTCTTGGCTTGCACCAGCTCTATCGCGCCATGGCCTTTCTGGGAGAGGAGGTTGCCGATCAGGATGACCGGACCCATGCGCCGCGGTGCATCAAGGACGTCATTGAAGAGCGGCTGTTTGATTACCGCAAGAACCTCTTCACCGATCTTGATCTGGTGTTTCTGGATACCACCACCCTCTACTTTGAGGGTGAAGGTGGCCAGACGCTCGGCGAGAAGGGGCATAACAAAGATCATCGTCCGGACCTGAACCAGATGGTGGTTGCCGCCTTGCTCGATGACCGGGGACGGCCGCTGGCCTGTGAGATGTGGCCCGGCAACACGGCGGACGTCACCAGCACCATCCCGGTGGTCACCAGGCTCAAACAACGCTTCGGCGCCAATCGCTTCTGCATCGTGGCGGACCGAGGCATGATCTGCAAAGCCACAATGGCGACCCTCGATGAGGAGCACATCTCCTATATCCTGGGGGTCCGCATGCGCCGGGTAAAAGAAGTGAACACCGAGGTTCTCCACAATACTGACCCGTACGAGGAGGTCTATCCTGAGGGAACCCACAGCAAGGACCCCGCGCCACTCAAAGTGAAGGAGGTCAGGGTCAATGGCACTCAGTACATCGTCTGTCGAAACGAACGTCAGGCCCGAAAAGACGCCGCCGACCGGGAGGCTATCGTTGCGGCCCTGAAGGAAAAAATCAGGAAAGCGCCGGCCTCATTGATCGGCAACAAAGGGTATCGCTGTTTCCTCACCATCTCGAACGACAGCGTCATCCTGGATGAAGAAAAGATCATGGCCGATGCCCGCTACGACGGCATCTGGGTCCTGACCACCAATACCAAGCTTACTGCGCGAGAGGTCGCCCTCAAATACAAGGAACTCTGGATGGTGGAACAGACCTTTCGCGATATGAAGTCGGTCCTGGAAACCCGTCCCATCTATCATAAGCGGGATGAAACCATCAGGGGCCACGTCTTCTGCAGTTTCCTGGCATTGGTGCTCAAAAAGGAATTAGACGACCGCCTGGTCAGCCGTGGGCTCCAGTTGGAGTGGGCCGACATCAAGCAGGACCTGAAAGCGCTTCAAGAGGTGGTCATCGAAGAAAGCGGCATCAAGATGGCGGTAAGAACCGAATGCCAAGGAACGTGCGGCAAGGTGTTCCAGGCAACAGGAGTTGCCCTGCCGCCGACGATCCGCGTTCTACAACCCTAGGGGGAAATTGTTCCATGCAAGTATCAAAGAACGGTGGCTGTAGTGCCAAGACTAGAAGTGCGACCTGTAACATGCTGAAATAGAACTATATTTTAAATTCAACTGTAGAAGATAAGCAATGGCAATTTTATCAGACGACTTGTTACCGGCGGCCCTCTCAATTCTCCTTGGGGCATGGCGCTTGCGCCCGGCAATTTCGGCGCTTTCAGCAATGATCTGCTGGTTGGCAACTTCGGCGATGGCTCGATCAATGCATTCGATCCTGCAACCGGCACTTACCACGGCCAAATGCTCGACGGCAGCGGAAATCCTCTTATCAACCCTGGGCTGTGGGGGTTGAAATTCGGTAACGG
>JBAXSA010000504.1:0-2255 GCA_037130945.1 Pseudomonadota bacterium
GTGTTCTCATCCCCCTCGCCCAAGGCTGCGAAGAACTCGAAGCCGTGACCCTCATCGATCTGCTGCGCCGGGCCGGCATGGAGGTTGTCACTGCGGGTCTCGACGATCAAGTTGTGATCGCCAGCCGGGGTACCCGGTTGTTGCCGGATACGACGCTGGACGCCGTGATGGATCAGGATTTTGATCTCCTGGTGCTGCCCGGCGGGTTGCCGGGCAGCGATTACCTCGATGCCGACCCTCGCATCCACACCCTTTTGAAACGCCTGCACCGGGCCGGTCGCTATATTGCCGCCATTTGCGCCGCACCCACGGTACTGGCCCACGCGGGACTGCTCGATGGCCGCGCCGCCACCGCCTACCCTGGCGTCCTGGATGCCAGCCGCCTGCCCACTGTGACGGTACTCTCCAGCCCCGTGGCGGTGGATGGCACGGTGATCACTTCGCGTGGCCCCGGCACTGCCATGGATTTTGCCCTGACTCTGATTGAGACCCTAGTGGGCAAGGCCCGGCGCGATCAGGTTGAAGCGGCCCTGGTGCGTTAAGCCAATGACTGCTGAAGATCCGGCCGCCAAATCACCCCCCAAGAGCCTGGATCACCGCCAGGGCTGCTCGGCCTTCGGGCTCGCAGCATGGCGGTATGGCGGCTTCGTCCAACGCAACGTGCCAAACTACCCAGAGATAAAAAAGCGGGAACCCTGGCTGGAATACTCAAATAGGCTGGCGTATCCGCAAACGAGTTTAACGCGGCTTACTACAGGAAAAACCTCGCCGTGACTGTTTCTGTAAAAAATTCATACCGCAAGAAGCAATGTACCGAGTGTTCCGATGATGCGGTACGGCTTGATTTTTTTGTCGCCATCGCCAAAGCCCTGTTTGGCGGGGGCATGGGGATGCTAACTGGCAGTGTCGGACTTCATGCCGTGGCCTTTTTGGCCAGTGGGGATATCCTCTCAAAAGGGATCAACTGGCTCAGCGTTTACATTTCCAGAAAACCCGCCACCGAGCGTTTTCCCTATGGGTATGGCAAGGTACAATTCCTGTCTGCCTTGCTGATCGGGATTTTGCTGATGGGCGGTGCCACGCTCTTCTTCTCTCACAACGTGGAGAATATTCAGGCGGGCCAAATCAGTCCGCCCGGAGGATTGGCGATGATCTCCGCCCTATTGTTGGCCATCACTGGCGAAATCATGTACCGGATGTTGAGTCATACGGCCCAGTGTAACAACAATGCCGCCATCCGTGCCGCAGCCGCCGACAATCGCGTCGATGCCATTTCTTCCTTCATGGTATTGGTCGGCACCTTTTTGACTTACATTGGCTGGATCATTGCCGATCATCTCATGGCGCTGGCGGTGCTGCTCTTTGTCGCGAAGATCGGCTGGGACATCGCAAGCGATGCGGTGCGGGGATTGCTGGATTTTGGCTTGCCCACCGAAATGGAACAGCAAATCCGCGCCGTGGGTTCCTCGATATCACGGATTATGGCTATTCAGCGTGTGCGCGGCCGTCGCCTGGGGGACGCCTTTGCCATTGAGCTGGAAATCCATCTCGCTGGGGATCTCTCCCTGTTTGCCGCCAGCGACATCATGGCGGAACTGAAAAAATCCATTCATGAGCAAGTTCCGCATATTGATACGATTCACATCACCTTCATGCCAGAGGCCGCACCTGACACGAATGGCAGCCCCGCCTGATTCAGGTTGGCATGCCGGTCATGAATCCCATTGTAATCTCGATATTCCTGTTATTGTGCAGCAACGTCTTCATGACGTTTGCCTGGTACGCCCACTTGAAGGCGCTGAACGACAAACCCTGGTTCATCGCCGCCATTCTCAGCTGGCTGGTCGCGCTTTTTGAATATCTTCTCCAGGTTCCCGCCAATCGCATCGGCTATTCCCTGTTGAGCGTTGGCCAGTTAAAAATCATTCAGGAAATCATCACTCTTTCGGTTTTTGTGCCCTTCTCCGTCCTCTATATGAAAGAGCCGCTCAAGCTCGATTATCTATGGGCGGGATTCTGTCTGCTGGGAGCCGTTTTCTTCATGTTCAGGAAAGATTTTTTGAGTTAACGATCCAGGCTCATTCTTCCTCTTCGGCAATCAGTTTCAATTTTCTCAGTTTCTCCAGCAGGATTTGGCGGGTCACCGGCTTGGTGATGTAGTCGGAACAACCGCCGTGAAAATAGGCATCCATCGCCTGTAGTGAGGAATCAAGGCCAGTGACCATGATGATGGGCGTATCCTTTCTGCCCTCCTG
>JBAXSA010000505.1:0-2255 GCA_037130945.1 Pseudomonadota bacterium
CGTGCGAGGGATTCGCCATCACTTGTACGATGTATGGGGCCGAGAGTACATCGATGCGTATAACAATGTCCCACAGGTCGGGCATTGTCATCCGCGTATTTTGCGCCGCATGGCCGAACAGGCGCGGCTGTTGCAGACCAACACCCGTTACCTGCAGGACGTGCATTTAGCCTACGGCGATGCCCTTGCCGCGCATTTTCCGGCGCCATTAGAAGTGTGTTTCTTTGTCAACTCTGGCTCCGAGGCGAATGAACTGGCGATTCGCTTAGCGCGCGCTTACACCGGCGTGCGCGATACCGTGGTGCTTGAGGAGGGGTACCACGGCAATACCAATACAGCGGTCGCATTGAGTCATTACAAATTTGCCGGACGTGGCGGCACGGGTCAGGAGTCTTGGGTCCATGTTGCGCCGCTGCCGGATCCTTATCGCGGCCGATATCGTGGGCCGAACTCGGGTGCGGACTACGCCGCGCAGGTCGGCGTCATCCTCGACCATCTTGCAGCTGCCGGGCGACGACCGGCCGCATTTATTGCAGAGACCTTGCCCTCGGTGGGTGGGCAGATCGTGCCGCCGAGTGGTTATCTGGCCGACGTCTATGCCCGTATCCGCGCGGCGGGGGGGCTGTGTATAGCCGATGAGGTGCAGACGGGCTTTGGTCGACTCGGGGACTGGTTCTTCGGCTTTGAAGGGCAGGGCGTGGTACCCGATATTGTGGTGCTGGGCAAGCCGATGGGTAATGGACATCCGATCGGTGCGGTGGTCACCACGCGTGCGATTGCCGATGCATTTGCCAATGGGATGGAATTTTTCAGCACCTTCGGAGGCTCATCGGTCGCCTGCGCCGTGGGTAGCGAAGTGCTCTCCATCGTCGCCGACGAAGGGCTGATGGCCCATGCCAAGCGCACGGGCGACCAACTCCTGCATGGATTGCGATCGCTCGCGCAGACCTATCCGTTGATCGGGGATGTGCGCGGTCATGGGCTTTTTCTCGGCGTCGAATTCGTCAATGACCGCGACGCGCGCCATCCTGCGACCGTGCAGACGGCGTATCTGGTCGAACGGCTACGCGAGCAGCGCATCCTCGTGGGGACTGAGGGTCATGACAACAACATCATAAAAGTGCGCCCGCCGCTGACTTTTGACGCCACCGCGGTTGACCGTATTCTGGCAGCGCTGTCGACTGCACTGGCAGAGCGGCCTGCGCAACCCACAGGCATTTGAGCTAGACCGCCGCATGCGCCCTCGCAGCTGATACGCAGGTCGTGAGGCTTTCAGTAAAACCAAACATCAATCATTCACAGGGAACTATGCATTCATCGTTACAACTCAATCACTTTTTCGTAAAAGAACACGTCGGGCTGTTCAAAGCATCAAACAACTACGACATCTTCGATCCGACCACACAACAGAAAATACTTGAGTGCAGAGAGCCCAACCTCGGCATCTTTGCGAAGCTGTTTCGCTTCACCGATTACAAGCGCATGACGCCTTTCAACATCGAAATTCGAACCCCAGAAGGCGCAAAGGTTCTTTCCATGAAGCGGGGCATTTCGCTCTTCCTCTCGAACGTTGACGTTCTAGACGAGAACGACAGAGTCGTCGGTCATTTCAAGCAAAAGTTTTTCTCGATTGGGGGCAAGTTTGACGTCCTCGATTCAGAAGACAACCCCGTCTGTACGCTACAGGGAAAGTGGACAAGCTGGGACTTTCGCTTTTTGCAAGACAACACTGAACTCGCCAGTGTCTCCAAAAAGTGGGCAGGCCTCGGAAAAGAGCTGTTCACCACCGCCGATAACTACATGCTGTCAATCAACAGCACCGTTGGCGCTTCAGACGGTAGTCGAATGCTCATCGTTGCCGCAGTAATGTGCATTGACATGGTGCTGAAAGAGTAATGCAATCGCCAAACGCCTGTACACGCTGTAGGGCCAGCCGCGACTCAGGACCCCAGCGCGCGCTCGATCGCCGCACGCAATGACGTGTCATTGGGCGCAATCGGTCCCGTTTTTCTCCACACCAGAATCCCCTGCTTGTCGATGAGAAAGGTGGCCGGTACGCCGAGCGTCAGGAACAGGGACGAGATCCGCTCGTCGGGATCGCGCCAGATGGGGAACGTCATCTGAAATTCGCGCATGAACCCGCGAATGGCGTCGTCGGTACCGTCCGTATCGACACTCACGCCCACCAGTTCCAATCCTTTCGCACGATATCGCTCATGTAGTTGACGCAGCTCTGGGATTTCCGTGCGACAGGG
>JBAXSA010000506.1:0-2247 GCA_037130945.1 Pseudomonadota bacterium
CGGCCACGCACAGCATGGCCTCGAGACGCCGCAGCAGGCGATCAGTCCGCCAGTCCTTGGCAAGCTCCACGGCGGCCCGGGCCAGATGGCCCTGATGTTTTTCCAGCTTGCCCTCGAAACGTTCAAACAACGTGAAGGCATCCGCCGTGGCCCCGGCAAAGCCCGCCAGCACACGATCTTTGTACAAGCGCCGGACTTTTCGGGCATTGGCCTTGAGGATCGTGGCACCTAGCGACACTTGGCCATCGCCACCCAGCACCACGCGGTTGTGACGCCGGACACAAAGGATTGTCGTACCGTGTAGTGTTTCCATAGTCACTCGAAGATCGGCTAGCAAAGACGCGAGGTCGGGGTATCAGCGGGCTATTCTAACGGAAGCGCCGCCCTTGCGGTGTATATTGACCCGATTCCGGCTCAACGATTCGCCATCAAAATTCACCCTAGGATCGCACATTATGGGACAGCATTACCTCAGCAAGCTCTTTTCACCGCAATCGGTCGCCATCATTGGTGCCAGCGAGCGTCCCGACTCGGTCGGCAACGTGGTTCTCAAAAACATGCTGGAAGGCGGCTATCAGGGCAAATTGTATGCCGTCAACCCCAACCATGCCGAGATCCTGGGTATCCGGGCCTACCCCTCGATCGGGGCCATTGGCGAACCCGTCGAATTGGCAGTCATTGCCACCCGGGCGGAGACTGTGCCCGGCCTCATCGATGCCTGTGGAAAACACCGCGTCCATGCCGCCATTGTCCTGTCTGCCGGCTTCGGTGAGACCGGCGCACCAGGTGCGGCACTGGAAAAAATCCTGTTGGCCAACGCCAAGCGCCACGGCCTGCGGGTGATTGGCCCCAACTGTCTCGGTGTCATGCGGCCCGGTATCGGACTCAACGCCACCTTCAACCGGGGCGGTGCCAAACCCGGCCATCTCGCCCTGGTGTCCCAGTCCGGCGCACTCTGTACCGCGATTCTCGACTGGGCACCCGCCAACGACATCGGCTTTTCCAGCGTGGTATCAATGGGTGCTTCGGCGGATGTGGACTTTGGGGAAATCCTCGATTACCTGACCTCGGACATCCACACCAAGAGCATCCTGCTCTACGTCGAGGGCATCCATAAGGCCCGCGGTTTCTTGAGCGCGCTACGCGCTGCGGCAAGGGTCAAGCCGGTATTCGTCATCAAGGTCGGACGTCACGCCGCCGGATCGCGGGCCGCGATGTCGCACACCGGCGCGCTGGTGGGCCAGGACGATGTCTTCGATGCCGCCCTGCGGCGCGCCGGTGTGGTGCGTGTCACGAGCATTGGCCAGATGTTTGCCGCCGCCAAGGCCCTCACTTCGCGCTACCGATCCTGCGGCAACCGTCTGGCCATTGTCACCAACGGCGGCGGCCCTGGGGTGATGGCCACCGACCACGCGGTGGATCTCGGTATCGCACTGGCCGAACTGGAACCGGCCACGTTTGACGCACTCAACTCGCACATGCCACCGGCCTGGTCGCATGGCAACCCGTTGGATATCATCGGCGATGCTACCCCCGAGCGTTACCACCAAGCCGTATCCGCCTGCCTGAACGATCCCGGAGTCGATGGCGTGCTGGTCATCTTGACGCCCCAGGCCATGACCCGTCCTCTGGAAGTGGCACAAGCCACCATTGAATTGGCCGATCAATCCATCAAGCCGCTGCTCACCTGTTGGATGGGCGACAGGCAAATCGGCGAGAGCCGTATCCGGTTTTCCCATGCCAAGATCCCCACTTATCGCACCCCGGAATCGGCGGTGGAATCCTTCTACTATCTGTCCACCTATTCGCGCAACCAGCGGCTCCTGATGCAGACGCCCGGGCCCCTGTCCCACCACGATGAGCCGGACGTGGAGGGGGCGCGGATGCTGATCGAAACCGTGCTGGCCGAGCGGCGCAAGGTGCTCTCGGAGATGGAGTCAAAATCGCTGTTATCGGCCTTTCGCATCCCGGTGGCCAAGACGGTGGTCGTGCGCTCGCCTACCGATGCGCTCCTGATTGCCGAACAGCTGGGCTTTCCCGTGGCGATGAAGATCAACTCCCCGGACATTACCCACAAGTCCGACGCCGGTGGTATCCGTCTCAACTTGACCAATGCCCAGGCGGTGCGGAGTGCCTATAACGAACTCATTGCCAGCGTCCGGCATCACCGCCCCGACGCCCGCATCGACGGGGTTTCCGTCGAGTCCATGGTGATCAAGCCCAACGGCCGCGAACTCATGGTGGGAG
>JBAXSA010000507.1:0-2241 GCA_037130945.1 Pseudomonadota bacterium
GAATACAAGAGGTATTGAACGCATAGCGCAAGAAAAACCCCGAACACCTATGGGGTACGCGCAGCCCACGCAAACGCCAAGAGTTCCGTGTGGGCACTTGCGCTCGCGCCATTCGGCATGATCATCCTGACGCTTTCGCTCATATTAGTAGTTGGATGAAGCCCTCTGCCGCTTACTCAACGGAGGCTGATCCATAAGCATTTTATCTGGCATGACCCGGCATTTCATCCGACTGCCGATATGAGCGATAAGCGGGCATGTGGGGGTCGACATCCTGAATCCAGGCATGAAGACCGCCTTCCAGATTGATCACATTCTGGAATCCATGGGATTCCAGAAAACGCGCGACCTGCCGACTACGAACGCCATGATGGCAGATCACCACGATCTCGATCGAAGGATCGAAAGAGGATAATGCATCGGGAACCTGGTGCATCGGGATGAGCCTCGAGCCCGGCAGGCGGCAGATCTCGAACTCCCAAGGCTGACGCACATCTAGGAGAAAGGGCGGTTGGGATTGTGCCAGCCGATCCCGCAGGTGGACGGGAGTCCAATGTTGCATGGTGGTCAAGTCGTGGATTAAAACACGAAGGATGAGGAACGGGAATGGCCATCCAGATAGGGCAGGGAGGTCTCGAATAGAGCCTCGCGGCGAAAATCTCGCGAGCCAATACGGAGAAAGCGGTAGGCGGTCATGGCGAATTCCCGGCCCGCCACGGCAAATAGCCGGCCCCCCGTATCCATCTGCATGCGAAGACCCGCAGCGCCTTCGATGTCCTCGAATGCTCCTGTTGCCGCGATGAGATCGATCGGAGTGCTGTCCTGGCGAATCTGTAGGCCGTTTCCAATCCGCACCTCAACATTGGTGATCCCCAGGGTCTGGAGGTTATTCCTGGCCTGGCTGGCCAGGGCCGGGCGGATTTCCCAGGCCGTGAGGTGTTTGACCAGATGGGCCAGACAGGCGGCCACATACCCACTACCCGCCCCTACCAGCATGGCATTGTCGGTGGGTTGAGGATCGAGACTTTGCAGCAGGCGGCCGACGATCCTGGGTGGCAGCATGAGCTGTCCGTCGCCCATCGGCACCTCGAAATCCGCGTAGGCCAAGCCCTGGAAGGGCATGGGCACAAACAGCTCGCGTGGCACCTTCGAGAGGATGTCGAGTACCCGTCTGTCCAGAACCTCCCAAGGTCGGACTTGTTGCTGCACCATATTGAAGCGTGCCTGTTCCGGCAAACAGTCAAACATCCGATTCCCCTTGATGGATTGAAGGTGAGTGATGAAGTCTGGTTATTTTACGCAATCCGCCGGGTGTGTGGGGCAATTTTCGAATGGCATCTTCCCTCTGGGTGCATGAGAGGTAAAAAAACGGCACAGCTCGCAGCGGGCTGTGCCGTCTTGATCACCCCCAGCATCGGGGGCTACAAGGCTATAGGGGGGGGGCCGGAACCGGCTCTAAATCGTCCGGCAGAAGGTTTCCGGAAGTCCGGCAATGCGGCAGGCCTGGTGGCAACCGCCGCTGGGGAACAAGCCGCGAATCGTTTCTGTGGTACAGGGGATGCCACGGCGTTCAATTTGGGAGCCCACCGCCTTGACCACGAGGCGTGGCGTCGGGGGCGTATGAAATTCCGCGTAATAATCCCGGAGAAAATGGATGATCGCCCAGTGACGATCACTGAGTAGAAGCCCCTCTTCCAGGGCAATGATCTCGGCCACCTCATCATCCCAATGTGTGAAATCGGCCAAAAATCCCTTGTCGTTGAGAGCCAATGACCGCCCTCGCGTCTGAGTAGGTAACGTCTCTGCTGATAACATAATTGACACTCCTCCACTAACAATCGAATGGTGATGATTGCCACCCGGTCAAACGCCACGAGGCATCATCCAAGATAAGAAAAGCTCATTTCCGCATAAAAATCAATTAGTATCAATAATCATATACTAATTATTATTAAGAATCATAATGTTATTGATTGGTCAGGACAAACTTTCTTTCCCTGGCCTCGCCTTCGGGTTCGACATGGATACTGATCTGAATCGCCGGATAGGCCGTCGCGAGGAGAGACTCGATCCGGTCGCAGAGGCCATGGGCTTCCCCGACCGTCCAGGCGCTCGGAACCACCAGATGAAACTCCAGAAAAACCGCCGGGCCTGCCCGCCGACTCTTGAGGCTGTGAATCTCCAGTGCACCCGTCATGGCATCCTTGACCAGGGTTTTGACACGAGTCAGGTCTTCCTCTG
>JBAXSA010000508.1:0-2227 GCA_037130945.1 Pseudomonadota bacterium
ATGGTTGAAACTCTTCTCTATTTGAATGAGACACGGCATAGTGTCGCTACTCAAGTGATTGGGTTGGTGCGGAATATTGACAAGGCGCGGTCACGCTTCGCCGCGTATCAAAACCGATCAGACTTACAATTCATCGTACAAGATGTTAGCATGCCGCTTGCGATTGATGCACGGATGGATTATATTGTTCACGCCGCCAGTCAGGCCAGTCCCAAATTCTTTGGTTCAGACCCGATTGGCACATTGTCGGCTAATGTGTTGGGCACGCATCACCTGTTGTGTCTGGCTCAAGAGCATCAGGTTAAAGGCTTCCTGTACTTTAGCAGTAGCGAAGTCTACGGTCAGGTTGACCGGGTTCCAATCGACGAGTTGAACTACGGCTATTTAGACCCAACCGACGTACGATCATGCTACGCCGAGAGCAAGCGGATGGGGGAGACGATGTGCGTTGCTTACGCTCACCAAGCTTGTATCTCGACAAAGATTGTTCGCCCGTTTCACACATACGGCCCTGGCATGAGTTTGAATGATGGCCGCGTGTTCGCAGATTTTGTGGCTGATATCGTTGGCAATCGCCACATCGTCATGAAAAGCGATGGGAGCGCGACACGTAGTTTTTGCTACCTAGCCGACGCGGTAACGGGTTTCTTTACCGTTCTGTTGCGCGGCAAAATCGGTCAAGCCTATAACATTGGTAATGCTGAAGGCGAGATGCGGATCATTGATCTGGCGAAGATGTTGGTGGTGCTGTTCCCTGAAAAAAAATTAAGCGTTATTCGCGACGAACACATCGTTACGACTGGTTATTTGCAGAGCAAAATCACGCGCCATTGTCCTGATATTTCAAAAGTGCAGCAGATCGGTTGGCAACCCACGACTTCACCTACAGTGGGTTTTACGAGAACGATTCGGAGTTTTGTATGAACTTATTCGATACGAAGGCTAAGTTTCAGGCCGGATCAATCACCAAGGCACAGTACATCGACGAGATGCATGCCATCCACCGCTATCTGTTCGATTATGCCGACTTCGTTGGGGCGACCGACATTGCCACAATTGAGATCACGGCAAATCAGGTAGTCATGATATCTCGCTCGTCCGGTTGCAAAATCGTGTGTGATCGTTTCAACAAGCGAATCGCGCCACTTGAAATCTTGAACTTCGGTGCTTACGAGCAGACCGACTCCGACATGATGTTTCGGTTGATCAGACCGGGTTTCGAGGTACTGGATGTTGGAGCAAACATTGGGTGGTATGCGCTAAAGATTGCCAATATCAGCGGCGCGGCGCACGTTTGGGCGTTTGAACCGGTGCCGGAAACTTTTGCGGCATTGCAAGCAAATATAGCACTCAATCAACTCGATAACATCGTTGCTTACAATTTGGGTTTTTCCGATCACGTTGGCGAGGTGATGTTCTATTTTCCGCCGGGGGGGGCGGATAATGCCTCGGCGGCAAACTTATCCGAGAGATCGGATGCACAATCTGTCCGTTGCCAATTGACAACGCTAGATGACTTCGTGGCGGGAAACAGCCTGCATGTCGATTTCATTAAGTGCGATGTCGAAGGTGCGGAATTGTTCGTTTTTAAGGGCGCGATCAATACACTCCGGCAGTGTCGTCCAATTATTTATACTGAAATGTTACGTAAGTGGGCGGCTAAGTTCCAGTACCATCCTAATGAGATCATTGAGCTGCTTGTGGGATTAGGCTATCGATGTTTCACAGCCAAGGCTGATCGATTGGTTGAATTTTACAAAATGGACGAGGCGACGGTGGAAACGAATTTCTTTTTCTTGCACGCTACCCAACACGCCACCGAAATAGGCCAATGGTCATGACCCAGCTTAGCACTCGCGAACTTGCCTTTACTGTCCGAACCCATGCACTCCGCATGGTGCATCGCGCCAATGCGTCGCACATTGGCACCTGTTTGAGCATGGCGGATTTGTTGGCAGTACTGTACGGGGAAATCCTCCGTGTTGACCCAGCATATCCCGACTGGGCGGAGCGAGATCGTTTTATTCTCAGCAAGGGCCATGGGGTTGCGATCTTGTATGCTGTGCTTGCAGAGTGCGGCTTTTTCTCCAAGGAATGGCTGAGTACATACTATCAAGATGGTTCGGCACTGGCTGGGCATGCGACCAGTCATGGCATTCCAGGGATTGAAGTTTCCACGGGTTCACTTGGACACGGTTTGCCGATTGGGTGTGGGATGGCGCTCGCT
>JBAXSA010000509.1:0-2227 GCA_037130945.1 Pseudomonadota bacterium
AGCGGGCTTCGGCGGGCCAGATGTGGTGCTGTAGCCACTCCTTCAGCGGCAGGTCGTCGGCCATCCCCCCGCAGGAGGGTCATGGCAGCATGGGTGTGGGCATTGACGAGCCCCGGGATCAGCAGGTGACCGGGCAATTCGACCGTCTCCCGGGCCCGCCACTCCCGTCGCGCCGACGGGGTCGGAATCAGCGCGGCAATTCGTCCCTCCCGCAGCGCCAGACTGTGGCCGGAGAGAACCTGGACGGTATCGTCGACCGGGGCAATCCAGTCGGCATGGATCAGAGTGTCTGCGTACTGGGGCGGATGGGTCACGAGGCGATCTCTGAGGATGCTCAAAACAAATTTCTGGGTGTCATGGGGGGATCCCAGATCCACTCCGGCAGCAGGGGGCTACCCGGCACCAGGATAACGGTCAGTTTAACCCATGGTGAAAGGTCTGCGGGGATTGGAGCGGGCGGCATGCCGGATTTTTCAGGCGGCACGGCTCGGAGTGTCTGCGTACAATGGCGCGCGGGTCAAGCGGCGATCTCCGAATGCCCGACATCCTGACCCATCCGCCACAAATTATCGAAAGATAACCGTATTTTGAGGTGCCGGCCTGGAACCCGGTGTTTGGTGTCACCCCGGCGAATCTGGTCGATGCCCTGGTCACCGAACGGGGAGTGGTGTTGGCCCCCAACGCCGAGCGGATTGCCCGATTGATGGCAACGATCCAGTAGTAGCAAGGTGCGAGAAGCGAACCGAACCGAACCGAACCTTCGGAAACAGCTTTTACTCCGAATTGCCTTTGAGCAAACTCGCCAAACTATCAGCGTCCAGGAAGCCATCCAGCCAGGCATCCAGCTGATCGAGGGAAGCACCCTCAATTTGGCGCTCCGCCCAGTCCGGCAAGGCCCCAAAATGCCGAACGAGCAAACGTTTCAGGCTTTCGGCCTTACCCTCGGCCTTACCTTTGGCCTCGCCCTCAGCCCGACCCTTGGCTCGACCTCTAGCCTCGCCCTCAGTCCGACCTTTGGCTCGACCTCTAGCCTCGCCCTCGGCATGAACCGCTTCCAGGCTGGCATAACCCCGGCGTTGCAGCAGGTTGCGCAAAGTGGCTTCGTGGGCCGCTTCGCGGTCGTAAAGCGCCTCCACCGGCACCGGGTTTTTGAGAATGCCGGGTGCCTCCAGCAACTGCCCAGGCAGATAAAGCTGCATCAGCTGCCCAGGCCGGTGAACCTCGACCCGCCGTGGCCCCGTCAAGCGCACCACCCAAATCAGTTTCGTGCCCGCCGCCAGAAGATCGGCGATCTTGTGGGTCAATTCCCGCTCGTCCTGCCCGGTATCGGCGTATTCGAGCGCCAAGGGCGGCACGCCGGGCACCCAGCCGGGCCGGTTGGGGACATTGCCCACCGCGACATCCGGGGCTCGCAGGGTGCCCTTATGGGGAGTAAAACCGGTGTCCACCCCGGCCTCCTCGACGGCGGGATCGCTCTCCAGCACCGTGCCACCCAGCAGGTTGGCGCGCGAGCCCTGTCCGCCCGTGGGCAGGCAATGGATGGCATGGCCGTTGGAGAGTTCGTAAGGGTCGCCGGAGCGAATCTGTTCGGCCCTGAAGGGGCCTTGCGTGGAAGGCAGGAATCGGGTCGTCATGCGGGGCACCGTGAGAGCAGGAATCGTTCAGCCAAGTATAGCGAAATCACACTCAGGTCATCGGCGACGCAATGAAAATGACACCTCGTACAGTCCTCGACGCCCCTTCTCCCACCCCGGCACGGCGCGTCTCACCCTCGATGCCGGCTTACACGGCCCCCGCGTCGAGATGTCCCACGGCGAACTCCTGGCGCTCGGTATCCAGACCGCCCATCGCTTTGGCCACAACCCAGATCATCTGGATCAGTTCGCCTGGTATGTGAACAACTCCAACAGCCCACCCAGCCGGTGATGAAAAAATCGTCCAATGCCTGGGGACTCCACGACATGCACGGCAACGTTTGGGAGTGGACGCATTCGGTCTGGGCCTATTCCCACGATGGCAGCGAACAGTACTACCACATCAAGGGCAACGAGTATCGGGCGGTTTGGGGTGGCTGCTGGCTGTGTTTCTCGAATTTCCTTCGCGCGCTCCAGCCACCCCGGTACAAATCCTCAAGTCGATCCAGCGGAATGTTAACGCCGTGCCGTGCTGCGAGTCTTTGTGGCGCTCGGCGAGTAGATCACTGGTGCGGGCTAACCGCGTCTGTGGA
>JBAXSA010000510.1:0-2225 GCA_037130945.1 Pseudomonadota bacterium
CCGACCGGGCCTGCTACCTTCATCACTGCACCACGCAGGGACGCCAGCCGCTTGCGGTGCCAGCCCGTTTCATGGTGACGTGCGAACAGGGACATCTGGATGATTTTCCGTGGGTGGAGTTTGTGCATCAAGGCCCAACTGATTGCAAGGGGCCGCGCAAGGGGCCGCTATATCTCTATGAAGTTGGTGCCAGTGGCGAGGCATTGGATGTGGAAGTGAAATGCGATGGCTGCCGCACCAGCCGCCGCATGGGTCAGGCCTTTGGCCCCAACAACCGCCAGGTGATGCCAGCCTGCCGGGGACGGCGCCCGCATCTGCGCGACCTTGATCCCAACGGCTGCAATCAGGATCGCGTGAAGCCGATGCTCCAGGGCGCGTCGAATCTCTGGTTCCCAGTGCTGATCTCGGCCTTGTCCGTCCCGCAGTCGTCCGACGAGTTGGGGTCTCTGGTCGAAGATCATTGGGCGGTTTTAGAAAAAGCCACCAGCCTAGAGGTGTTGAAAGCTTTCCGCTTGATTGGTCAACTAAAAGACCTGAGCCAGTACAGCGACGACGACATCTGGGATGCCATCCAGAAGAAGAATCAAGGGGAGGTTGAGGCGGAGAACCCGGATGATCTCAAATCGCCCGAATGGCAGGTCTTCGTGAATCCGGGCAAGGCCCAGGAAAGCCGCTCGTTCAAGCTGCGGACGGTCGATCCCCCAGCCGATTTTGCCCAATATTTCGAGCAGATTGTGCTGGTGGAAAAACTCCGGGAAGTCCGGGCACTGGTGGGTTTTACCCGCGTCATGTCGCCACGCGATTTTGATACCCCCGCCGAGCTGCCCCGCGAAAATCGCGCCCCGCTGTCCCGCAAGTCCGCCACCTGGGTTCCCGCAGGTGAAACCCGGGGTGAGGGCATTTTCTTCCAGTTCTCCGAAGCGAGAGTGAGGGATTGGGTCAAACAACAACGCGCCCATGACCTGGCTTTCGAGTCCGCGCACCAGGCCTGGCGGTCGAGCAAGAATCTTGATCCCAACCAGGGCTATCCTGGCCTGCGGTATGTATTACTGCACACCTTCGCCCATGCCCTGATCCGGCAGTTGGCGATTGAGTGTGGTTATACCAGCTCCTCGATCACGGAGCGGATTTATTCCCAGAATCCCGACGACGGCGAACCGATGGCGGGCGTCCTCATCTACACCTCGGCCCCGGATAGCGAAGGCACGCTGGGGGGTCTGTGCGCCTTGGGCGAGCCCGACAAGTTGGGCCGGCACATTCGCCGGGCTCTGGAAAAGATGGGCTTGTGCGCATCCGATCCACTCTGCGCCGAGCATCCGGTGGGGGACGGCGAAAAACTCCACGGGGCTTCCTGTCATGCCTGCTCATTCCTGCCCGAGACCTCTTGCGAGCGCGGCAACAAGTATCTGGATCGGGCGGTGCTAATTCCGACCCTGGAGCAAGCCCACCTGGCCTATTTTGCCGTGGACGCATGACCGCCGAACGCCAACTGGTCGAGGCGGCCCACGCCTTGTCATGCAGTCTTCCCAGCAGCACAGTCGAGGCGGTCGCATCGGCAATCCTGTCCTGTCCCGAGGGATCGCTACGGGCGGAGATCACCAAACGGGTGGCCCACCATCAGCACCGTCACTTGGCCCTAGCGTTCCTGGATCGCTGGCAAACAGAAGCGAAGGACATGAACCCGCGAACTGTCGCGGTAGCCCTACAAACAGCGGCCTATTCGGAACAGACGCGCCGTGACTCGCAGTCCGTGGAACTGGTTTGGACCGGCCCTGATCCCGGACAGATGCCGTTTCGCCGCACCGAGCCGGCCATCCTGCAAATCCTGGACGCGGCCAAGGAACGCATCACCCTCGTCAGTTTTGCCGTGTACCGGATTCCCAACGTGGCCAGGGCGCTGGTGCAAGCCGCCCGGCGAGGCGTGAGGCTGACGGTGATCGTGGAGACGCCAGACAAGATCGAAGGCCAAGGCGAATACAGTACGATTCATGCCTTGGGACAGGAGGTGGAAATGGCTTCGGCCATCTATTTCTGGCCCCAGGAGAATCGTCCCGTGGGAGAGAATAAAAAGGTTGGCATCCTGCATGTCAAATGTGCCGTGGCCGATGGCGAGTGGCTGTTCTTGTCGTCGGCGAATCTCACCCAGCAGGCGTTCACACTGAACATGGAACTGGGGATGTTGGTTCGAGGGGGAACCATTCCAGACCGGGTTGAGCAGCAGTTTG
>JBAXSA010000511.1:0-2217 GCA_037130945.1 Pseudomonadota bacterium
GTTGAACAGAAACAGCTAACATTGCTCAGGTGGGGGTAGTGGTAGCCTCTGCGTATTCCATGTCCATGTCCATGTCCATGTCCATGTCCATGTCCTCGTCCTCGTCCTCATTGACGGATCGCCGCTTCATGACCAGATAATAAATAATCGGAACCGCCATGCGGGATAACAACAGCGAGGCCACTTCCCCGGCCATCAGAGAGATCGCCAGTCCCTGAAAGATTGGGTCAAAGAGAATCACGCTGCTGCCCACTACTACGGCTGCTGCGGTCAGCATCATGGGCCTGAAACGAATGGCACCGGCGTCGATGACGGCCTCGGCCAACGGCATGCCCTCCTTCACCCGCAGTTTGATGAAGTCAACCAGAATGATGGAATTTCGCACCACGATCCCCGCACCGGCGATGAAACCAATCATCGAGGTTGCAGTGAAGAAAGCACCCATGGCCCAGTGCGCCGGAAGGATGCCAACCAGCGATAGCGGAATGGCGGACATGATGATCAGAGGGGTGGTGAAGGATCTGAACCAGCCCACCACCAGGGCGTAGATCAGCAACATCACCACGGCGAAGGCGGCCCCCAGGTCACGAAACACCTCGTAGGTGACATGCCACTCGCCATCCCACTTCATGGCCGGTTTTTGTGTGGAGAAGGGAACGCGGGTGTTCCAGATCTCCAGGGGCTCACCATTCACCGCACCCACCGGCTTGAACTCGGCGAGTTTCTTGTTGAGCGCCAGGATGGCGTAGACCGGACTTTCCACGGCACCTGCAACATCCCCGGTGACATACACCACTGGTAGCAGGTTCTTGTGATGGATGCTCTTGTCGGACACCCCTCTTTCTAGTTTGACGAGTTCGCCCAAGGGAACAGCATTTCCTTGAGGGGTGACCAGCGGCACGGATCGCAAGGAGGTCGCGTTGGATCGCTGTCCGAGGGGCAATTGGACACGGATCGGTACATCCTCACTCTCCGTAGCGTCGTGCAACAGGCCGACCTCCATGCCGGCCTGACAGATCTTGACCACCTGTGAGATCTGTTCGGCCTGGATACCGTGAATCGCTGCCTTCATGTGATCCTGGCGAAACAACACTCGGGGTTGGTTGGCCTCCATGTACCAGTCCACATCCACCACGCCTGGGGTGGATTTGAAGATCTCACGGATTTGCCGAGCGTTCTCGATTTGCTGGTCGTAGTTGGGGCCATAGATCTCCGCCACCAGGGTTTGCAGAACCGGCGGTCCCGGAGGCACCTCCGCGACCTTGACGCTGGCACCATAGCGTTTCACGATGGGTTGGATCTTGTCCCGCACCCGCTTGGCGACGTCGTGACTCTGGCTCTTCCGATCCTCCTTGTGAATGAGATTGACCTGGATGTCGGCCTCGTGGGGGCTATTTCTCAGAAAATAGTGGCGAACCAGGCCGTTGAAGTTGTACGGGGACGCCGTGCCGACATAGATTTGATAGTTGAGCACTTCCGGCTCGTCGCGGATGGCGGCCGTAAGATCCATGGCCACCTGGGCGGTCTGTTCCAGGGTGGCCCCTTCGTCCATGTCGATGATGACCTGGAATTCGCTCTTGTTATCGAAGGGGAGCATTTTGACCGTGACCGCGCCGGTGGCAATCAGGGCCAAGGCAATCACCATCGCCCCGCTGGTCGCGCCGAGAAAGATCAGGCTCAGACGAGTTTGACGGATGATCGGCCCCATCACGCGCCGATACAGCCGGGTACTCCAGTCCTCCGCTTCTCCCTCATGGCCTCCGTGGTTTTTTCCACTGACGTGACGACAGAGGATCCGATGCGCAGCCCAGGGCGTAACGATGACGGAGACAATCATGGAAAACGCCATGGCAGCGCCCGATCCGATCGGAATCGGCAGCATGTAAGGCCCCATCAGGCCGCCCACAAAGGCCATCGGAACCACGGCAGCAATGACGGCCAGTGTGGCCAGTATCAGCGGACTCAGAATCTCGTTGATGGCTTGGACGGTGACCTCGCGCGCCGATCGGTCGCGGTTTTCCGGAAGCCGCAAATGTCGCACGATGTTTTCGACCCCCACGATGGGATCATCGACCAGGATACCGATGGAAAAGATGAGGGCGAACAGGGTGATGCGATTCAGCGTAAAACCCAGCAGATAAAAGGTGGTGAGGGTGAGGGCAAGGGTCACGGGCACGGCCAGCGCCACCACAATGGATTCCCGCCAGCCCAGCACCA
>JBAXSA010000512.1:0-2199 GCA_037130945.1 Pseudomonadota bacterium
GATCTTGGTCGATTGCACCCGACCTGTTGACCGCGTTGAAGGACCGCTGTTGCTTGTCAAGGATGCGCACATCTGCGACAACCAACCCAGATGATTCAATGGCTTGCTGTATTGCGCTCCAAACAGCATTCTGGCTGTTGTGAAACTCGATGGTTATCCATCGCCCAGGTTTCAGAAGTCTGGCATACTCCTTGAGTGCACCAAACATCATGATTGAATAAAACGGCAAATCCTTCTTGTGTACATAATTTAGAACGCAATCTTCCTCGACAACGGTTCTTACACTTAGCCAAGCCTCGACAAACATGTTCAGCTCAGCATACTGGAGCGATTCTCCGAATGGCGGATCAGTGAAGATATAGTCAACTGTCCCGCTGGGGATGTTTCGCAAATCAACAATGCTTTGAGTCGAGACGCATCCTATCCCGGCCTCATTCACTGCAAGTGATCGGAGTTTTTTGATCTTGCGTCTCAGAACGTCGAAAACATTTCTCTCAATGTGTAGAGATGGCGTAAAGAGGGTCCCGGACACCCCGCCACCCCCGCCGAAATAGCCTTGTTTCCTGGATATGTAGTTGTTGATGGCACTCAAGCAGAATCTGAACTGCGAAGTGTTTTTATGTGATGAAAGCCGTTTTTGCCACAAGGAGCCATATGCGAATAGCGCCCTCTGCGTGTACATGTGGCAAATGTGTGAAATGCCCGAGCCGTTAATGAGCTTGTTGGTTTGCCGCCCTGGAAAAAACTCGTCCGTGGGAATAAAGGGCCAGGTGCGCCCTTCAAAACGAGAAACGAAGCTTTTCCTTCCATCGTCCTTGATGGTTTTTGTCTTGCGGGTCGATCCGGTTTTAGTCGTTTCTTCTACGAGATCAAGCTTCGGTACCCGTACAACCTTCTTCAGAATCGGATCGAATGCTGAAGCGAATGGCCGTTCGAGTTTGATAGCACCAGTTGTCTTGGAGGCTGCCTTGCCAACAGTTGTTCCGCAATGTGGGCAAGGAAATGATTCTTGCATTGTTCCATCTTTGAGCGCTGCTTCCCAAAAGACAAATTCATGGGTGCAATTTGGACAAAGGAATAGGTCTGACCAAACTGCGCTCAACACCTGGCCACCAGAAACACCCTCATAAAGCCAACCAAGTTCCGCCTCAACCTTCGAAACCAGATCCAGTGCCTCTTCTGTGAAAGTCGCGAGGGAAGAGAAGTCTGCATAATTGCTTGCAACAAAGGTGGCGACGGGAGACAGGTCCGATAAGATTGCCAGCCGTCCTCCGACACGCGATATACGATTATTCTTGGAATCCAGAATCGTCCCATCGGTGCTAACCTGATAACCCATAGAGGCCACGGTCTGTTTGCTCCCACATAGCCGAGCAGCTACTCCTGTCATACCGGTTCCGCAGAATCCGTCAAAGACCACGTCACCCGGTTCGGTATAATGCAGGATGTATCGCATGATAGCCTTGTGCGGCACCTTGGTGTGATAGGAGTGGGCGTTGTAGATGGGGTCGTTTTTGCCCTCGCTCACATCTGCTGCAAACGGCTCCCGGCTATATGGTTCACTTGGGTCGTAGGGCCTACCATAGTGCTTAATGAAATCCGCGATGAACGGGTTAGGGCAGGCAGTGTAGTATGGTGGATCAGACAGCGCCAGAATGTCCTCGTCCGAGCCAATGGGGAAGCCACCGATTTTACGGAACTCCGGGTCCTTCAGCTTCTCGCGCAGCTTCTCCAGGAAGTGCTTCCGCCGCTCCTCATCGCTCGGGAAGGTCAGTCCTAAGCAGATAACAGGTCCCGAGTCACTTGGCTCGGATCGATTCGTGTCGAATATCGTCTGCTGAAAATGTGGTTGATCCTGCCTGCTCATGCGTCAATTCCTTGCCAAAATGTCTTCATCCGTGCCGATGGGGAATTCATCTAAATAGCCAAGGCGCTCATCCAATGTACTCATGACAATCCCTCGGAAAGACATTTCAGATGCACCGATCTCGGTTCGTACCACCTTGAAGCGCCCACTGATCTTGCCAGCAGCACTTGCCACCGTGTCGTTCAGGTTTGTCGTGATATCGCCGTTCTCAGCTATGGCAGAGATCACGGACATGAGGTGCGACTTACCGGTGCCGTAGTTGCCGACGACCAGAAGCCCCTTGTTATAAGAAATTCAAACTACAAAGTCTGAGTGACAGAAGCAATAGTTAC
>JBAXSA010000513.1:0-2193 GCA_037130945.1 Pseudomonadota bacterium
CCAAGGCATACGCCGGCGAAGCCAGTCATTTTGAGTTCATGTCCAACGGGCCGCACGACCTGTTTTTTCAGTCATGTTTTGTTCCAATCAGGCAGGACAATGGCACGGTGTCCAAGCTGATGGGAATCACCCAGGACATTACCGAACGCAAGCTGGCGGAAGTCCATCTGATTGATGCCCGTGAGCAGGCGCATCAGGCCAACCTCGCCAAGAGCCGATTCCTGGCCACGATGAGCCACGAAATCCGCACGCCCATGAACGGCATCCTCGGCATGGCGCAACTACTCCAGATGGCGGATCTCAAGGACAGCGAGCGTCAGAGCTATGCCCGGGTGATTCTCAATGCCGGCCGGACGCTGCTCACCCTGCTGAACGACATTCTCGATCTCTCCAAGGTCGAAGCGAACAAGGTCAAGCTGGAATACATCGCGCTGGAACCCGGGCGCATCCTCGATGAAATCCAGGCCTTGTTCGAGGAAGCCGCCCGCCTCAAATCGCTGCGGCTGGAATCCCGCTGGCTGGGGCCGGTCGCCCTGTATCTGGGGGATCGCCATCGTCTGAGCCAGATGCTGTCGAATCTGGTGGACAATGCCATCAAGTTCACCGCGAAAGGCCACATTGCCATCGAGGCACGCGAGGTCGAACGCATGGGAACCACCGCAACGCTCGAATTCTCGATTTCGGATACCGGCATCGGCGTTTCGGAAGAAGCGCGGTTGCTGTTGTTCGAGCCCTTTTCCCAGGTCGACAGCTCGATGACCCGGCAATATGGCGGCACCGGTCTGGGTCTCTCCATCGTGCGTGGTCTGGCTCATCTAATGGGCGGTGAAGTGGGCTGCGAGAGCAGTCCGGGACAGGGTTCCCGCTTCTGGTTCCGGATTCGCGCGGAGGTTGTCGTGGCACCCGAGAAACGCTATCTCGCCAGGGCTCAACGCCCCAAGGAAAACCACACGGACATCCCCATCACACTCTCCGGCCGGATACTCATGGCGGAGGATAACCCCCTCAATTCCATGGTCATAGAGGCCTTTCTGAAGCGCTTCGGCGTGACCGTCCTATTGGCGAAAAATGGACAGGAAGCGTTTGACGCAGCTACTCGGGTGGATGATCCCGTCCATCTCATCCTCATGGATCTACACATGCCCATTCTGGATGGCTATGCCGTCACCAAGCGGATACGCCAGTGGGAGCGGGATCATGACCAGCAACGCCGCCCCATCATCGCGCTGACGGCCGATGCCTTCGAGGAGGATCGGCAGCGTTGTCTGGCCACTGGCATGGACGATTTTATAAGCAAGCCCATCGTGTTCGAGACCCTTATAACAACCTTGAGCCGATGGCTCACCCCGGAACCCGGTGTGGCGCAGGCTCCCGTGGAAGCGCCCGCGACAAAGCCGTTGGATGTGCCTCGGGTTCAGGCGATCCTGCGCGATCTCATGCCCTTGCTCGCCCATAAAAAATTTGATGCCGTGGGCCATTTCAATGCGTTGCAGGGAGCCTTGGCGGGAACCGAGATGGCTTCGGATCTGGCTAAAACCAGCCGTCTCGTGGCGCAGTGCCGCTTCGATTTGGCCCTTGAAGAATTATGTAAAGTTCTGGCAGCCCACGGGTGGGAGGATAACGCCCCATGAGCGAACAACGCCCCAAAATTCTGGTCATCGATGATATCCCGGACAATCTGATGATGTTGGGCACGGCGCTTGTTACCGAGTTCGACCTACAGATTGTCACCTCCGGGGCAGAAGGACTGGCCCTGGCCGCTGATTCGCCGCCCGATCTCATTCTGCTCGACGTGATGATGCCGGACATGGATGGGCACGAAACCTGTCGGCGACTCAAGGCGGATTCACGCCTCGGGACGATCCCGGTGATCTTCATCACGGCCCTGGCCGAGAGTGACGCCGAGTACGCCGGGCTGGAACTGGGGGCAGTCGACTACCTGACAAAACCCGTCAATGTCAAAATCGCCCGGCAGAGGATTCATAATCTGCTTGAACGAGAACGCTTGCGCCGTGAGGTCGAGGTGTATCGCGATCACTTGGAAGAACTTGTCCAGATACGCACCCGGGCTCTGACTCTCGCACAAACCCATGCGACGGAGCTGGAATCCATCGCCTACTACGACCCGCTCACCGGCATTCCAAACCGCCGGTTGCTAATAGACCGCCTGAGCCAGGCGATCTCCCACGCACA
>JBAXSA010000514.1:0-2191 GCA_037130945.1 Pseudomonadota bacterium
AGCCGGCACCTAGTGGGTACTATAACGATCCATCTGGAAGAGCGTATCGCTGTTGCCCGGCACAGTGATCTGGTGCAGCCACACCGCCAAGGGGTGCTGGGTGTCGGTGCCCATGTAAAGCTCCGGAATAAAGAGCGTCTGTTGACTGGGATCGTAGGGATAGAGCCGGTAGGTGGCCGAGGATTCAGCGGCCATCGACAAAGATCCAGAGCCGTTGAGCCGGTAAATCTGCTTCTGGAGCGACCAGGGGGTGAGTTCGGCCCAGAAATACTGGTTGGTATCTCCGGTCACCACCTTGACCACCGGTAGGGAAACCCGGTACTGGTTATCCATCTGGGCGGGCTGGTATTGGGGGCCTAGCCATTGGTAGAGGCGATCCTGATAGGCCATATCGAAACGACCATATTTGAACCCTGTCAGGACATCATGAAAGGCGTCGCTGCCATTATGAGTAGTACAGTTGGCATCACTCGGCCCAAAAGACAGTACCCCCATCAGCCGCTGGGTATCGCCACGGAAGACCCCAGAACCACTGCTACCATGCTCCACCAGACCTCGCTCCCAATGAACCCATAGAAATTTGCCGGTGTGGCTGCCCAAGCAGGAGATACTGTTGTTAAAAACCCCCGCATTGCTCCAGTTGTCATCATCGTTGATGCAGGACAGGTACCATTCCCGCAGGTGACCAATACTGATCTTCTGTAGATCACCGCTGGGATGGTGGATGCCCACCACGGTCGATCCGGCCACCGGAGGCGAGGCGTCCCAACCCACGGCCACTGCCCCGGCGGGCGGCGTGTCATTGAGCTTTGCCAGCGTCGTGTCCTTGTCCTTCATGGCGGCCAGCAGGGTAGCGCCGTGGGTCAAAACTGGAAAGGTATTGAGGGAACCCGGCGGCGGGCCATCGCATTCCGCAGGCCGGTAGAACCACCAGGTCTGGAGGGTGGAGGCGGTGGCCTGTCCGGAAAAACAGTGATTGGCGGTCAAAAAGTAAGGGATCTGGCCATTCGGATCCTGATCCGCGATCAAACTACCCGTACAGGCGTAGGTTCCCCCCGTCGTACCTGTGAAAACCATGTGACCCACCCCATTGGCCACCGTTCCCCAATCCGTCATGTAGCAAGCCATATCCACCTCGCACGGCAGGGAGCCCCCGGATTGAAAATGTCCAATCAAATCCCGGAACTTCCGCCCTGGGGCAAGGCTTTGACTACCATCGACATGGGACAACATCGGGCTACCCATCTGCACCCCTGCCGGATCCACCCCAGGCGGCAGATGGATCTCCAGCCCCAGACTATCGCCCTCGATCATCGGTGACCAATAAAGGCCATCCGCCTCTGGGGCGTCACCAGACGCCCGATTGCGCTGGAGGGTGTCTTGCACCTGAACCCCGGTGTCCCGGTAGATATGGGAATCCTGACCGCTGGGCGAAAAGTAGCGCAACTCGGCCGTCACGGGCAGGGCCGTCACCTGCAAGGCCACCCGCAGACCCAAGGCACCGGGAGACCGAAAACGCAGTGCCGCGACTCGGCCACCGCCGACATTCTCCTGCCAGTCCAGAGTTTGAGCAGAGATCGCCTCCCGGTAGGGCGAGGGCAGTTTGCGTCCAAACCCAATCCGCCAGGCCTGTGGGCCTTCTTTCAGCGTCCGCAGGGGCCGCTTGCTTTCTGAAGCGGTAGGAGGCGGCAATTCGATCAGGGCACCCTGAACCTCGGGGGCGATCCGCCGTTCCCCCTTGAGGGCCCGGCTGGATTCCGCCGGAATCCCTCGAAAGACTCGGCTGTCGGCCACCAAAGGATCATCTGGGGCGGGCAGGGCGGTGGCATCCCGCAGGGGAACCAGCAGACTCGCGACCAGACAGACCATCGAAACGGGGACGGAGAGAAAAATCTGTTTCATAGAAAAATCAACCAGAAAGCGCACAATCCTGAGGTAAAACTATAGGCAAATACGGGCCTTCTGACAAGCCATCAAGAAGAATTCCCTGACTCGCTCGAATCGGTTGCCATTTACTGCCCACGGTTTCTTCGGAAACTCTCGGTCGCGATTGTGGTAATGTAGTCAAAATTTCGCATTCCGCCAAAATCCGGTGGATATCTTTAAATTTCGCTTTAAGGAGATCGACTACATGTCTGTTGAATACGTTGAAAAAGTCTGCAAGACTTGGCGCGAGAAGTCATGGTCTTGG
>JBAXSA010000515.1:0-2188 GCA_037130945.1 Pseudomonadota bacterium
GGCCAACCGGTCGCCATCGTAGGTCAACGCAATCGACGTCCACTTGCCCAGTGGCAACGGCCCACCCGTGCCCACGATTTCATGCACATTCGTCGGACCTCCCCCGATGTTCACGTACCCACCGACATTGGCGCCGCTCACAAAGAGCGAGATATTGCCGTCGGCCCACTCGTTGGCACCCTTGCAGACGATCCAGCGCCGCGCGTCGGCGCCGACTGGGTGTTGGAAAATCAGAACCTTGGCGATGAGAGTGAACTGTGCAGGGTCGGTCGCAATTGGCTCTTCCACGACGGAACTGTTCGTGAACGCCTGACCGGTAAGGTAGTTGTCATGCACCGAACAACTGGCGCGGCGATTCTGGGCGCCGTTATTGAAGTTCAGGGCATTACGAACCTGGTAGATCAGATTGCTGCTCACTTCAATGTCGCCGCTCCCTTCGTCCAGGTAAATGCCGTGACCCTGTACGGAATGGTGGACATGGTTGCCACGGATGATGGTGCCGGGTTGACGCCCGAGGGTGTAGATGCAACCGCCGTCGTCGCGCAGCAGGTTGACGTCATGGATATGGTTGAACTCGATGCGGTTGTTCTTGGCGGTCGTGGGCGTGCTCCACTTGAACACATCAACGTACGCACCGCCGCCAGCGTCTGTCATCCCCCAACCCCACCCGCCGGAAATGCCGGAATAGGGAATCGCGAAGATCTCGTTGTGGGCGATGACGGTGCCTTCCGTGTAGCCGTAGAAGACCCCCACGGCATCGGTGTATTCCTGCCCCACGTGACTGATGCTGTTGTTGACAATCCGGTTGTCCTTGACGATCCGGTGCGGATCGGATGGATGATGATCATCCCGTGTGACGTCGCCGACCTGTATGCCGTTGCCGGAGATGTCGGCAAAGCGGCAACCCACCACGATGTTCGATTGCGCGCCATTTTGCAAATCCAGACCCGCGCCGCCCAAGGCCGTGAACGTACAGCGCTCGAACCGGACGCCCTGCGCGGCATCCACCACCACGTTGGCCGGGCTTTTGCATCCATCTTGATTGATCGACACCCAACTCCCCACCTGCTCCGGGCGAAAGTAGCCGCCATCCAGCGCCGCGATGACATTGGCCTGAACATCGGGATGTCCCATGGCCGTGCTGGGCTGCAGCCAAGTCGCATGCGCAAAGGTCAATCCCTCGAAGCGCAGATCACGCACCGGCTGATCGAGCGTGCCTTTGATCTCGACCAACTTCTCGAGTTTGGGTGCGATGACTTCGGCCTTTGCCATGTCCTCGCCTGGCCGTGGCAGGTAGTAGAGCGTGTGCGCAGGCCGGTCAAAGTACCATTCGCCGGGTTCATCGAGCAACTCCAACGCGTTCTCCAAATAGGCTGGGGCCTTGGCCTGCACTCCGCCCTTACGGTGGCAAAGATAGAAACCCGGCTGCGCCATTTCGATCCGCGCACCGCCACCGTCCGCGATAATCTTCTCCACTTTCGCGATCATGTGTGACCATGAATTGTAGTAGCCGAATTCCATATCGCCGGGATTCCTCCAGGAGGCCAACTTCCCGTCAGGCACGGTATAGCCGGCTGGCTGGATATTCTCCAGCGTGCCTGGGAAGTAACCGGGTGTGCCGTTTGTCATGCCGCTCAGACCAGAGGGGATCGCCCCTTTCTTCACCGAGGCCTCGTGCTTGCCCCACAGCGTCAGCCCTGCCGGCACAGCGCCGCGGGCGCGCTGGGCGCGCTGGCCGTTGACCCAGAGCTGACGGAAGTTGTCGAGATTGACCGTTGCCTTGAACCGGCCATTGGTGTCAGCCGTCCAGCCAGTCACGGGCACACCGCCGCTAAGAATCGGCTTTTCATTCTGAAACGCCAGCCACGTCACCCCGGAGTGGCGCGGTCCGAGCACGAGCGGCTCGCTCAGCCGGTACGTCCCGCCGCGCAGAATAATGCGGTCGCCGCGCTTAGCCGCATCCCGCGCCGCCGTAACCGTTGCGAACGGCTTCTCCTGGGTGCCCGGATTGCTGTCCTTGCCATCCGGTGCCACATAGAAGTCGGTCGCCCACGCCGACGCGCAAGCGAGCAGAATTTCCGTCATCATCGTCAGTAGTCTCTTCATATCCGTTTCCTTTCGCTGTAATGTTCCCGGGCGCGATCCACGACAATCGCCAGCAGGATCAGGGCCCCGAGCAATGTGTTGG
>JBAXSA010000516.1:0-2188 GCA_037130945.1 Pseudomonadota bacterium
TGCCGTTCGCCAGCGCCGCGTTCGGCGCCGAGGTAAGCAGGTGCGTCCCTAAAACAGAGGCCTCGCGCACACCACCTAGAGCGCTCACATAATCGATCGCCCGTTTGCCGGGCAACAGACGCGAACCAGAAATCATAGCGGAAATCGTATCGAGCAGATGGTGCTTTGCACGCTCGGTGACCGCCGCCGGCAACTGCCGGCTCGGCACTGAGGCGATATAGGCACTAAGTGTGCGCATTATTGGTGAAATGACGGCGCCTTTTTTTAACATGCTTTTTTCAGCTCCTTTACAGAATGGCTCTCTTTAAGCGATCCAATGGATACAGCCTGGCCAGAGGCTTCTTCTCTTGTTTTACCAGGACGCCGGACCGTTAATCGATACTGATCGCTGCCTCTTTCACAACTTTTGCCCACTTATCGATTTCCTTTTTGATGTACTGTGCAAGCTCCTCGGGCGTGCTGCCGATCGGATCGATCGCCTGCTCCATCAACAGCTTTAGAAATTCCGGATTTTTCAGCACGACCATGGTTTCGCGGTTCAGGCGATCGATGATCGCCTTCGGGGTGCCGGCGGGCGCGAGCAGTGAATACCAGACCCCCGAATCATAGCCGGGCACCCCGGCTTCAGCGATGGTTGGAAGTTCGGAAATCGCCTTGGGTCGCCTGGCCGTGGTTACCGCAAGCGCCCGGATGCGGCCAGAAGTGATATGGGCTCGCGCTGAAGCGTAGGGCGCAAACAGAACCTGAGCTTCGCCTGTCAACAGCCCGGTCAGCGCCGGGCCGCCGCCCTTGTATGGGATATGCAGCATCTTGATACCCGCCATGTACATCAGCATCTCCGCCGCCAGGTGCCCACCACTGCCGTTACCGGAAGACGCATAGTTGATTTTGTTGGGGCTCTTGCGGGCCAGTTCCACGAGATCCTTCAGCGATTTCACTGGCAACGAAGGATCAACCACGAGCAGATACGGCCCATCGGCGAAGAGCGAGATCGGAGCGTAATCCTTGACAGGATCGTAAGGTAGCTTTTTGTAAAGAGCCGGGTTCACCGCAAGCTGTGCAGTTAGCCCAGCCACGAGAGTGTAGCCATCGGGCGTCGCCCGCGCCACTGCTTCCATACCCATCGATCCACCGCCACCCCCGCGATTGTCAATGATGATCTGCTGGCCCAACCGCTCAGAAAGGTATTGGACAAATGGGCGCATGATGGTGTCCGTGCCGCCGCCCGGTGGATAGGGAATCACCAGCCGCACCGGTTTGTTCGGGTAAGGCTGTGCATGAACTGGCTGCCAAGCCGCAACACCAGCCACGGCCAACAAGACGACGAGTACCGAACGTAGAAAACTTTTCATGATCATCCTCCTCCTTACCATTCATTAGTTACAGATTAGCCACCATAAGCTTTCGCTCGGCAGGGATCAGAAGCTCATACCCGGATGACGTCACCAGCAGGGTGTACTCGATCTGTAAGCCGCCGTAACCGATTTCGTAATAGGGAACTTCCACGTTGATTACCATGCCCGCCTCGAGAGGCATTTTGTTCCCCTTGGCGATGCTGGGAACCCGCGGCTCGATGCCGATTCCGTGGCCGAGATCCGGCCGCAGGATGTCATAATTCCTGATGCCTTTCTCCTTGACAACGGTAACGCCAGCGCGCCAGACATCCTCATAGGTGGAACCGGGACGCACCACAGCCAATGCGGCCTCCATTCCGGCCTTTGTCGCTTCGTAGAGTTCACGCTGTCGCTGGGTCGGCTCTCCCAGAACACACACCCCGCCCGTGTCGGCATGGTAGTGGTCGAAGACCATCCCGGCGTCAAATCGGTAGAGGTCTCCTTTCTGGAGTCTGTAATTTCCCGGTGGGAAGAATCCTCCCGAACGGCGGCCACCCGCCGAGTTCCAGAATTCCATGACGCCCCCTCGTCGGACCACATCCACTGCGTAAGCCTTCAGTAGTTCGGTCTCACTGATTCCCGGCTGAATCTGGGTCATCACCAGCGCTACGGCCTCTTCGTTCACCATCGCGCCTTTTCGCATGCGGTCGAGCTCCTCTTCGGTTTTGATCAGCTCGATCTCGCGCCAAATTTCGGTTGCTGGCAGGAAAACGACATTGGCACAAGCATTGCGGATTTTATCTGACATTTCCGGATTCAATCCGCTTTCGTCCAAGCCAACTATGGCGCTGCCT
>JBAXSA010000517.1:0-2186 GCA_037130945.1 Pseudomonadota bacterium
TTGATCCAAACTATCGAAATAGAAAATCTTCAGCTGCAAGAATACAAGAGGTATTTAACGCATAGCGCAAGAAAAACCCCGAACACCTATGAGTTGTGGGTAATGCCATGGATCCATCAGGTGTGCATCATGGCGCTAGGCTGAAAATGGCTGCCATCCCGGGTGGCCATCTCTTCGTAAACCCGCCATTTGATGTCGACCGCCTGTTGCGCCAATTCCATCAGGCGTTCTGCCTCCTTGGGATTGGTGCGCGTCAGCATCTTGTAACGCAATTCATTGTAGGCGTAGTCACTCAATTTGATCTTGGGGCGCGGTGAATCCAGAATAAAGGGATTCCTGCCCGTCTGACGCAGGGCCGGGTTGTAGCGTATCAAGGGCCAATAACCGCTATCCACCGCCAGTCCCTGCTGATGCAAACCCTGCTGCAGGTTGATGCCATGGGCAATACAATGACAATAGGCCAGTATCAGGGAAGGCCCGGGATAGACCTCGGCCTCCCGCAAAGCCAATAACGCCTGTTGAGGATTGGCACCCATCGCAATGCGGGCCACATAGACATTGCCATAGGAAATGGCCTGGAGGGCAATATCCTTCTTGCCGACGGTCTTTCCCGCAGCAGCGAATTTGGCCACGGCACCGAGCGGCGTCGACTTCGACATCTGGCCACCCGTATTCGAATAGACCTCGGTATCCATGACAAAGATATTGACGTTGCGTTCACTGGCCAGGACATGATCCACTCCCGCCGAGCCGATGTCATAGGCCCAGCCATCGCCTCCCAAAATCCAGACACTACGCCGGATAAAGTGATCGACGAGGGACAGCAAATCCCTGGCCGGTCGGGAATCCATCCCGGCCAGTTGCAATTTCAGTGCCGCAAGGCGTTTTCGCTGGCTGCGAATTTGCGATTCCGTCTTTTGCGGTGCGTTGATCAGGGTTTCCACCTGCTCCGCGCCCAGTTCGGATTGCAGTTCACGCGCCAATTGATGGGCCAGTGCCCGGTGCTTGTCGGCTGCCAAGCGGAAACCAAAGCCAAATTCGGCGTTGTCCTCAAAGAGCGAATTCGACCAGGCGGGACCTCGCCCTTCATGATTCTGGGTCCAGGGCGTCGTCGGCAGATTACCCCCGTAAATCGAGGAACAGCCCGTGGCATTGGCCACCAAAAGGCGGTCACCAAATAACTGGGAGAGCAACTTGACATAGGGCGTTTCGCCGCAGCCCGCGCACGAACCCGGAAATTCAAAGGTGGGTTCGAGGAATTGCACGCCGCGCACCGATGAAAAATCCACCCGGGAACGATCATTCACGGGAATGCTCTCAAAGAAATGGATGTGATCTCTTTCCGTCTCAAGCAGGCCATCCTTGGATGTCATATTGATGGCCTTGACGCCGCTTTGCTGCAAGTTCTTGGCGGGACAAACTTCCACGCATAATCCGCAGCCCGTGCAATCTTCCAGATACACTTGCAGGCTGTAACGGGTGTCTGGAAAACCGCGGGCGCTGATGGGAGCAGACTTGAATGTCGAGGGTGCCCCCGTCAATAGCGATTCGTGGTAGAACTTGGCGCGAATGACACTATGCGGGCACACAAAGCTGCAATTGCCGCACTGTATGCAAACTTCGGGGTGCCACAGGGGTACAAATTGCGAGATGTTGCGCTTTTCCCATTTTGAGGTTCCGGTCGGATAGGTGCCATCCACGGGGAAAAAACTCACTGGCAGCTGGTCACCCTGACCGGCCATCATCATGGCCGTCACCTTTTGCACGAATTCAGGTGCCTGTTGCGACACCACCGGCGGCATCTGAATGGTGCTGGTCACCGTCTCGGGAATGGTGATTTTTTGAAGATGAGACAGCGTGTGATCGATGGCATCAAAGTTCTTGCGAACCACCTCCTCGCCTTTTTTGCCATAGGTCTTTTTGACATAAATTTTAATGCGTTCGATGGCCTTGTCGCGCGCCATCACTCCTGAAATAGCAAAAAAACAGGTCTGCATGATGGTATTGGTACGAGTGCCCATGCCCGTATCACGGGCCACCCGGGAGGCGTCGATGATATAAAAATTGATTTTCTTATCAATCAGCTGCTGCTGTACCAGGCGCGGCAGTTTGTCCCATACCTCCCCGGATCCATAAGGACTGTTCAACAACAGGGTGGCACCCAGGGCCGCCCGTTCCAGGACATT
>JBAXSA010000518.1:0-2186 GCA_037130945.1 Pseudomonadota bacterium
TGGTCACACAGGAACACTTGTCCATTTTCATCAATCCCGAGCAAGGCATCCTGCGGCTTCCGGATAAGATTCTTTTTACCGTCGGCTCTGCTGAACTCACTGCGGAGGGAAAAAGTAATCTGAGAAAATTGGCCAATGTTCTGGAAAGACATCTCCCCTGTTATGCCGGATCCACCAGTCAAACATCGCGTCCCGCTTTTTGTGATGATCGCAAATGGCATCCGGGTACCCTGGAATCCGTTTTTATTGAAGGCCATACCGACAATATTCAATTTGGTAAGACTGGCACCAGCAGCAACTCTTTTCAGAATAATTTACATCTTTCCGGGTTGCGTGCTATTAAAACCTTTGAAGCCATGCTCCTGGATGTGAATTTGGCCATTCCCGCCGAATTGGCCCAGTTGCGCAACCGGAAGCAGCAACCCATCTTTGGTGTGAGTGGTTACGGTCAGCATCGTCCCGTGGTCGTCCACGAACAACCCACCGACGAACCGGCTAATCGCCGCATCGAACTCCGGTTCATTATGACCAATTCGCAAACTCCTGAAATCATACCGAAAATATTTCATGAATTGGATCTGGTGAGTCCCAGCCCGGTGATATGAAGTGAGTCTAAAACGTGCCCTTGCAGGGCATCAGCTCACCTTTTACTTCCCAAGGCAGCTACCCCAGGCCTTTCGCTTGGCGAGGGCCAGGGAAACGATTGATCGGCTTATTGTGGCCCTGCCGCCACCCGCACACTACGAGGATATTGAAGTCAGCCAGAGGTGGGTTAGTGCTCATTTTCGCAGGCAAGGGTCGCTGGAAGGGTTGTCCAGACGTCATCTAAAACGGGTACCCTGGTTTCTTTTTTCCGTGATGGGGGAAGAAACGGGCTCCCTCGCCGCAAATCCGGCATTTATCCGATCCTGGTTGACGTGGCTAGACAGCCAATCCAATAGCAGTTCCCTGCAAGCCCTGCTACATAATTTTCTGTTGCATTATCCCGATCCCGTTGATTTTTGGGGGGTAGAAATCGAGCAGCGGCTACGCCAAGGGGGACGCTCCCACTTGCGGGCCTTGTGGGAACGCTGCAAACAATTCAATCTGCTGGATCCTGAGGGTTCCCATGCGTTTGCGGCGCGCCTTTATCGGGCTGACATCCCCTTTCATGATTTATGTGTCGCGGCGGGTTTAAGCGGTGACATCACCCGTTACGGTTTTATCCGCCAAAGCCTGGATCACTTGCTGGAATTGATGCGCCATTACACGGATAAAAACGGACTAACGCTGGGCCAAATGCAAACCCTGCTCCATGGCTTGCGCGACCAACAGGGAAAACTCCGGCACCTGACGGACGATTTTGCCACACGATTGGCCGGTGTACTCTTACAACCCTTTCAGCAGCAGGGGGTGGAGATTGGACTACGAAATTTCCTGCGTGATTTTTTGCTCGGCTATTTAGGGGATCCTCGTACCAATCCCGCCGCTTGGGCCAAGGTCGATCCCAAAGCCCGGGAGGTGATGCTGGGTTGGCTATTGGGGCGCCATACCCAGGTTGACGAACGGATGCGATTGTTCCTCCAGGAAGTGGCCAAACAATTGCCAAAAATGGAGGATGATGTGCATCGTCTCAAGGTCTGTAGCGCCACGGCGGCGGTTCTTCTCGTCCGTGGAGTACGCCACAATCTACACTCCATCGCGGGGGTCGCGGAGTTTTTTGGTCTGAGTGAAATGATCGCCCTAAGCGCCAACCTGGAAACCCTGCTGGCCACCCTCCAAGACAGCGCGCCCGTACCGCAAACCATCCATACCATTCTGTCTGGATTCGATGCCTTGCGGAGCCTGCTGGAGGAGATCCCGGGCATGTCTTCCCAGGGTCTTGGGAAGAATTCAACCTAGGAGCCTGATTTAGGGCTATCCTGCTTTACCCGCGACAGATCAAACCCCCGAATGTCTGAGGCCACGGCGTTATGACCCGGTTTGCCGTGTTTATTAGTCAGATACTATCGAGCCATTCCAGGCCTGTTTCCATCTGGCCGCCGGGAAACAGCCGCAGCCAGCGAAAACCCGGGGGCAGGGTATCGACCTGGAGTTCCGGGGTATGCGGGAGGAATTGCAGACTGGTGGCGGGACAGCCCAGCAGCCGCACCCCCTTGCGTTCCCCCTCATAGACCTGGTGAACATGCCCCCAGAGCAGAGCCCGG
>JBAXSA010000519.1:0-2180 GCA_037130945.1 Pseudomonadota bacterium
CCGAACACTGAAGGAAATCCCCTCCCCCTGTGTGCCGTCACGCAGCGTGGTATCGTTGATGGTGACAAAGGGGGGGATGAAAGATGCCATGATCATCCATGATGCAAGCCTAATACCAATTCAATATAGCTATGAATTTCATTATGTTAAATTTTAATGTCGACAAAAATTTTGTCGCAAACCGTACAATCTTATGATGCCACCCAACGTCATCCCTGTGGTACGGGCCGAGGCACCCGGAACCAAAGCGCGTACAAGGCCGGCACAAACAACAGGGTGAGTACGGTGGCCACCATCAGGCCCCCCATGATGGCGTAGGCCATCGGCCCCCACAGCACCGAACGGGTGAGCGGGATCATCGCCAGCATGGCGGCGGCGGCGGTGAGGACAATGGGACGAAAACGGCGTACCGTGGATTCGCGGATGGCAATCCAGGGGGGATGGCCGGCCTCGCGATCCTGGCGGATCTGATCGACCAAAATGACGGTATTGCGCATGATCATGCCCGACAGCGCGATGGCACCGAGCAGGGCGACAAAACCAAAGGGCTGCTGGAACGTCAGCAGGGCGAGTGCCACCCCGATGATGCCCAGGGGTGCCGTGAGTAGCACCATGAGCATCGTCGACACCCGCTGGAGCTGGAGCATCAGCACCGACACCACCACGACCAGCCATAGCGGCATACCGGTCTGGATCGACTGCTCGGCCTTGTGGTTTTCTTCAAAGGCCCCGCCCGCCTCGATGCGGTAGCCGGGCGGCAACGCCGCGCGGATCGTTGCCAACTGGGGTTCGATGGCCAGAGTTACGTCCGGGGCCTGAACGCCGTCGATGATGTCGGCGCGAACGGTCAGGGTTAGCTCCCGGTTACGCCGCCAGAGGATGGGTTCCTCTAGCGCTTCGGCCACCTCGGCCACCTGGAGTAGTGGCACGGATCGCCCACTCGCCGTGGGAATCGGGGTGTGGGCGATGGCGGCCAGATCCCCGCGTTCGGCGGCGGGTGCCCGGAGACGAATCTCCATCAGCCGATCCTGATCCCGGTATTGGCCGAGCGTAAAACCCTCGGTCATTCCCTGTAGAGTGCGGGCCACCGTGGTGCTGGAGATACCCAGGGCCTGGGCGCGATCCGGGTCGATCCGGATCCCCAGAGTCACGGCCTGATCGCCCCAATCCAGGTTGACCTCGCGGGTGTGCGGCGAGGCCCGCATCACCCCGGCCACCTGGGCGGCCAGGGTCTTGAGCCGCTGAGGGTCGTCGCCGATCACGCGAAATTGCACCGGGTAGCTGACCGGCGGACCCAGGGGCACCCGTTCGGCGCGGCCGCGAACTCCGGGAAAATCCCGCGCCAGCGCCGTCCGCAGTCGCGCCAGCGCACGCTCGCGGCCGGCCATGTCGCGGGTCAGCACCACGCATTGGGCAAAATTGGGCCGGTAAAGCTGCTGATCGAGCGACAGAAAAAAACGCGGCGAGCCGTATCCCACATAGCAGACATTAGAGGCGACATCGCCATCCTGGGCCAACCGGGCTTCCAGGCGACCGACTTCGCGTTCGGTGGCGCGCAGGCTCGACCCCTCCTTGAGCCATAACTCCACCAGCAATTCGACACGATTGGAGCTGGGAAAAAACTGCTTTTCGGTCAATCCCATCCCCACCACCCCGAGTGCCAACAACCCGGCCGTGGCCAGCACGACCCACAGGCGGTGGTGGAGGCAGCCCTCGATGAGCCAGCGCAGGCTTTGGTAAAAGCGGCTGTCGAAGACCTCGTGAGGCTTGTCAGTGGGGGCCTGGGGACGCAGCAGGCTGTTGCCCACCAGTGGCGTCACCACCACCGCCGCCACCCAGGACACCAGCAAGGCGATGCCCACCACCGAAAACAGGGCGAAGGTGTATTCGCCGGTGGTGGATTTGGCCGTGGCGATCGGCAAAAAGCCTGCGGCGGTCACCAGGGTGCCGGTGAGCATGGGCCAGGCCGTGGAACGGTAGGCAAAGCTCGCCGCCTGCAAACGATCCCAACCTTCTTCCAGTTTGCGCGCCATGGCCTCGACCGCGATCATGGCGTCGTCCACCAGCAAGCCCAGGGCGATGATGAGGGCACCGGCGGAAATACGATGGAGGTCGATGCCGAGCAGCACCATACCGAGGAAGGTACCGGCCAACACCAGGGGGATGGTCACCGCCACCAC
>JBAXSA010000520.1:0-2177 GCA_037130945.1 Pseudomonadota bacterium
TTACAGCGAGGACGCCCAGGCCGAGACCGACATGAACCTCGTCATGGATCAGGCGGGACGGTTCATTGAAATCCAGGGAACCGCCGAAGGCACTCCCTTTGACCGGCAGCAGCTGGACGCGCTGCTGGCTCTGGCGACGACCGGGATTCACCAGATTCAGGCCGAACAACGGCTGGCCCTCAACAACACAGGAGCCGCGTCATGAAGGGACACGCGGGCGAGCGCATCGTTCTGGCCAGCAACAACCCCGGCAAGGTTCGGGAGTTTCAGGCGTTGCTGGCGGCCGAACGGATCGAGATTCTGCCCCAGGCAACCCTGGGTGTGCCAGAGGTCGAAGAAACCGGCCTCAGTTTTGTCGAGAACGCCATTCTCAAGGCCCGGAATGCCACTCGCTTCAGCCAGTTGCCGGCGCTCGCCGACGACTCGGGGATCGAGGTGGACGCCCTGCAAGGTGCCCCCGGCATCTATTCGGCCCGTTATGCGGGGGCCGGCGCGAGCGATATGGCGAACAACCGCCGGTTGCTTGATGCCCTGACCGGGGTACCGGAGTCTGAACGTACCGCCCGTTATCAATGCCTAATCGTCTATCTGCGCCATGCCGAGGATCCCACCCCCCTGATCTGCCAAGGGGTTTGGGAAGGCCGCATCTTGCGGGAGCCGGTGGGGGAGGGCGGATTTGGCTACGATCCCCTGTTCTGGGTGCCCCGTCATGGCTGTAGTGCCGCCGAACTCGATCCCGCCGAAAAAAATCGTTTGAGCCACCGCGGCGAGGCCTTACGGCGGCTCCTGGCTGCGTTGCGCGGCACCTGAAATCTTAAAAGATGGCTCTCTCTGGCCAAAAAAATTTCCATCCCGTTCCGGATAGCCACCGTGTCTTTGCCGTGGATCTGGCCCGGTTTCAGGAAGAGGTGCTGGAGGCCTCCCGGCAGCGGCGCGTGCTGGTAGATTTCTGGGCCGCCTGGTGTTCTCCCTGTCTGGCCATTGCACCCCATCTGGAGCGGGCGGTGCGTGAAAACCCCCAGCCCCTGTGGCTGGCCAAGCTGGAGGTTGACGAGGGCGAGAATATGCGTCTCGCCGGTCACTACCGGGTGCGGGGATTTCCCACCCTGATTCTGTTTTCCGGGGGAGAGGAGCAGAAACGCTGTAGCGGATCCCGGAGCTTTCACGGGATCCGGGATTGGCTATCCTCACCCTAATCCCTCTATCATAGCGCATGGCTCTTAACCAGTTTTTTGGAGATTATCGATGAAAAAATGGGTGTTGGCGTTGTATGTCACCATGGCCACCGTACCAGCGGCGGCCGGCGACTTTTTGGGCGATGTCGGCAGGGATTGCGTGTTTGGAGCGGCCGTCTGGGGGATTTCTTCGATGGTTTTGATCTATCCCGCCATGACGGTCAGCCTGCCCGCCCCCGCACGCGCAGCAGCAGCCCCTGCTGCCGCTGCGGCACGGGCTGCTACTGCCACGACGAGCGTGCCCCTGTTTCCCCTGGTGGTGAGCAGCGCCCTGTTCGGTTGCGGGGTGGGCACGGCCGTCTCGCTCATGGCTCACAGCGTGGGATCGCTGTATGACAATCTCTTTGCCACCGGAGGAACGGGTGCGGAAGGGGAACAAACGGTCTCGTGGTACACGTTATCCAGCCAATAGAGTCCTGAATAAACCTGAGTGGAGGAGATTTACAATGAAACAATGGCAATGGGTACCAGCCCTGCTGATGGTGGTCATGGCTCCGGCCAAGGCCGATGATTTTTGGCAATCCGCTGGCCATAGCTGTCTGTATGGGGCGGCCATTTGGGGGGTGTCATCGGCGCTGGTGCTATACCCCATGATGCGCTCTGGCATTCTCGCGCCGAGCCTGACGTTCCGCACCACCCTGCCGGCCACGCCCATGGTGATCGGCAGCGCCTTTTTCGGGTGTGGTGTCGGTGTGGCGGTTTCGATGGTGACTCAAGGTGTCGATACGCTATCCAAAAAAATGGCTGCGGAGGATTCCGGATTCTCCGGGTTCTCCGAGGTTCTGACGACGGTTTCGCTGCCAGTCCCCTCCCCCTAACACTCGATGTCAAGGATGAATTGCCAGTGATCTTCGGATATGGGCATGATCGACAAACGCGAGCCTTTTTGCAGTAGTCTGAGGCCGGCCAAGGGGCCGTCGGCGTAGCGGCGCAGGGTGGTCA
>JBAXSA010000521.1:0-2175 GCA_037130945.1 Pseudomonadota bacterium
TGCAAGAGTAAAAGATGAGTTGGGTGCCTAGTGAAAAAAATCCCGAACACTTATGGTCGCCCAGCTTCTTTATCTGCCACCCCTTCTTCATTTCTTCCTACCCTTTTTCCCTGGCGTGGACCCGGGGGCAGTTGTTGCAAATTCTGCAACCACTGCGTTCCGCGCCAGTTCGCCCTCGTCAAAGATGTTTTTGATGTGCCTATATGCTTCTTGAGCAAATATTGACCGCATAACTTCCCACTACTCGCTGCAAGCGATCATCGTTTGTCCAAAACTTTGTGCAACCCTGGTGTTGGGCCGTGGCCAAGTGCAGAGCATCCGGAGTTTTCAGGCTGGCGTGGGCGGCGCGTAGTCGCGCAGCCTCTATAAAAACCACTTCTGGCATGGGCAGTATCAGACTGTTGGCAAAGAAGGCTTCATACTTGCGGATCAGTGCCGTGTGATTCTGCCGGTAGGGCATGACCAGGGCTTCGGTCATCACCAAGGGGCTGATGGCAAGCGGTGTTGGCGCGGCATGCAGCGCCCGCCGTTCAATACAAGGCGCAAAAATCGAGTGACCTTCCACCCAATAAATCACTAGACAAGCATCCAGATAAACCATCCCCTATTCCCAACCTTCTGAAATCTCGCGGATTTGCGCCTCGATATCGGCATCGGAAAGGCGCACGGACTCGGGCAGTGGATGCGCCCGTAGCGCGGCCAATAGCGCATGAGAAGAACCTTTGTCAGGCGTGACCGACCGGCAGGGCGCGACAAAAGTGACCAGCACCCTGACGGGTTCCTTGATATCCACCGCCTCGGAAAAAGCTAGCCCCTGCTGGGGGTCATAAATGGCTTCGATGGTTTGTAACATTGTGATCCTCGCTTAGGCTTCGGGAGTGACCCCAGTTATGAGCAGCCCCCGAATGCTCGCCAGCACCCCAGCACTCTCGGCATCCAGGGCGGCGATCTCGTCCAGGATATCTTCCGGGTTCCGATGGCTAGCGGCCTCGCCACCATTGGGATTTTTGACCGAAAGATCGAATGTGATCCGGTCGATGGTTGCGGCATCTACAGTCCACGACCGGAGCGAGTCGGCCTTGGTCTTTTGCAGCTCGACGAACTCGGCCAGGTCGGTGTCGTTCAGCGGGTTGGTCTTGCCGAGGTTGCGGCCGGGGTCGAGCTGGTAATACCAGATATTGCGGGTCGGCGCGCCCTTCTCAAAAAACAGCACCACGGTCTTGACGCCTGCCCCCTGGAAAGTGCCGCCCGGACAATCGAGGATGGTGCGCAGGTGGCAAGATTCCAGCAGGAGTTTTCTCAGGCTCACCGAGGCATTGTCGGTATTGGACAGAAAGGTATTTTTGATCACCACGCCCGCCCGGCCACCCGCTTTCAGCATCTTGATGAAGTGTTGCAGGAACAAAAAGGCAGTCTCGCCAGTACGAATGGGGAAATTCTGTTGAACCTCCTTGCGTTCCTTGCCGCCAAAGGGCGGATTGGCCAGGATGACATCCATGCGATCCCGCTCCTGGATGTCGGCGAGATTCTCGGCGAGAGTATTGGTGTGGACGATGTTGGGGGCCTCGATGCCATGCAGGATCATGTTCATGATGGCGATAACGTAGGCCAGGGATTTTTTCTCCTTGCCGTAAAAAGTCCGTTCCTGCAAGGTCTTGAGGTCGGAAGTGGTGAGACCCGGCTGGGCCTTGAGAAAATCAAAGGCCTCGCATAAAAACCCCGCGCTACCGGCCGCGCCATCGTAGATGCGCTCGCCCATTTTGGGCTGCACTACCCGCACGATGGCGCGAATCAGCGAACGCGGGGTGTAATACTCCCCGCCGTTCCGTCCGGCGTTGCCCATGTTGCGGATCTTGGCTTCGTAGAGATGCGACAGCTCGTGCTTTTCGGTCTGGGAGCGAAAGCGCAGCTCGTCGATGTGGTCGATGATCTCGCGCAGATTGTAGCCGCTGTGGATTTTGTTCTTGATCTCGCCAAAAATCTCGCCGATCTTGTATTCGAGGGTATTGGGGCCGCTCGCCTGGCGCTTGAAGCCGTGCAAATAGGGGAACAAGCGGCGATCCACGAAGTCGCGCAGATCATCGCCCGTCATGGCCCGGTTGTGGTCGAGCCGGCCATCGGTGCCCTTGGGCGCGGCCCAGGATTCCCAGCGGTAGGGCGGGTTCAGGATATATA
>JBAXSA010000522.1:0-2159 GCA_037130945.1 Pseudomonadota bacterium
AAGCACACCCTGGTGAACCCGCGCGAACGCATCCAGTGGGTGGCCGGTTACCCTTTTCCCTGGGCGCGCTACCCGGAGCTTCAGGTACCCTTCTGGCAAGCACTGGCCAAACAGCTCCGGGCGGGTGACCAGGCTGGTGCCCTGGAGATGCTGCGCCGCCAGATCCCCGATGACCCGCTCACGCCCCTGCTGGAAGTGGAAATCCGCCTGACCGGTGGTGATCTCGACGGTGCCCGGCAGCACTTAAAAACCTTGTCCAACAGCAGCGACGTGCGTGCCGCCGCGCTGCGGGCGGAGATCCTGATGCGGCTGGACGATCTTCCCACTGCTCGGGCCGTTCTCGAGCGGGCCCCAGCCAATGTCGACACCCTGACGGCACGCGGCGATCTGGAGCGCCTAGAGGGGCATGGCGAGGCCGCCGCCACGGCCTACACCGCCGCCACCGAGCAAGCACCCCAGGACTTTCGCGGCTGGCTGGGCCGGGGCCAAGTTGCTACCGAACGGGAGGATCTCGCGCCGGCCCGTGGCTGGCTGGAAGAAGCCCTCAAAAATGCCCCTGACGAACCTCTGGTACAGGCCGAGCGGGCCGCGCTGGAGACCCTCGCCAACCGGCTTGGCACCGCCCGCGAGGATTACCAGCGGCTCCTTCAGTCGAATCCTGATGATTACGTCGCCCTGACCGGGCGGGGTGTGCTGGAACTCAAAGCCGGACATCCCGCAGTGGCGCTGGCGTCTTTCCTGAAAGCCACCGCGATAGAACCCCTCTACGCCCGGCCGGTGCTTTACACGGCGGTGGCCTATTACCAGATGGGACGCGATCAGGCCGCCCTGGATACCCTGGCCCGCGCGGCCCGCCTCGATCCCCAGGATCCCTTGCCCTATTTCTACGAGACCCTGATCCGCCGCGACCAGCTCGAACCGGCAGCGGCCATCCGCGCAGCGCGTGAGGCCCAGCTCCGGTTGCCCTATTTAAAATCCCTCAATCAACTGGCCAATGATCGCCAGGGCAGCGCCAATCTGGGGTCGTCTTACGCCCTGTTTGGCCTGGAGGACTGGGCACGACGCGAGGCCCAGCAATCCTTCCTGCCGTTCTGGGCGGGCAGTTACCTGTTCCTCGCCGATCGCATCAATGAGACCCACCCCAAGAACTCGGCCCTGGTGCAGGGTTTTCTCACCGATCCCACGGTGTTCGGAGCCTCTCCCAAACGCCAGAGCCTGATGTCACAACCCAATACCAGCCTGACCCTGGGGCTCCGCGCCAACGAAACCAAAGCCTTTCACAGCCTGGAACCCACCTTCACGGCCAGTGGCTACGCGGTCACTCCCTTTCCCATCGCCGGTTTCGCCGAGGCCATCGACACCGAGATCCAACCTAAATCCGAACGTCTGGAAGCCAGCGCCCCTACTGGAACCCTGGCCTTGGGGCTGCGGCCCAGCCCAGAACTCGGGTTGTTTGTCTATGGCAATCGTTTTCAGCCTTTTGTCAGCAGGCTGGATGACCCTCAGCCCACGGGTGTCCCACAGTTGAGCCGGCTCGACGGCACGGTCTCGCGCCTGGATCTGGGGGCCAGTTACCGGTTTTCACCCGAGGCCCAGCTTTGGCTCAAACAGGGTTCGGGTGAGGAGGATTCGATTCTCCGGCATCTCAACGAATCCGAAACCCGCCACTGGCAGCGCACCGAACAGGACAACGCCCTGCGCACCAGCGCCCGACGTGGCAGTCTGGAGTGGACAGTAGGCGGCGAGATGGGCACTCGCGATGTCCGCGCCGATACCGATGCCATTGGAAAAAACCGAAACCACAACGAGTTGCGAGCAGATACCGAAGAACGCACCCGCCGCACCTATCTCTCACTGAAATGGGAGCCCAGCAGTGCCTGGTTGTGGCAGACCGATCTCGATTATGGCTGGCTGCGGGCCACCCAGAGGAACCAGGATCAAACCACTCTGCCCAATGGTACGAATTATCCCCTGCCAACCTACGACCAGGATCAGCGTTTTTCGGCCTGGACCCCACGAGTCGGCGTGGCGTATTCACCCACCCCTGGCCAAACCTACCGCCTGGCCGTGCAGCGTTACCTGCGACCGGTCAGTGACGCCAGCCTGGCACCGCTCGACACCGCTGGCATCCTGCTCGATGTGCCAGGGCTTTTGCCGGG
>JBAXSA010000523.1:0-2153 GCA_037130945.1 Pseudomonadota bacterium
TGACCAAGACCGCGCTAGCTGCCAAGATGCATACCAGCCGGGCAGCATTGAATCGACTGCTGGATGAAAGCGATCCCAGCCTAACACTAACCACGCTCGCTAGTGCTGCCAATGCATTAGGCAAGACACTGCGCATCGAACTGACTTCCGCATGACTTACAAGGTGCGGTCAAGATTGATGTTTTCCGTTTTCCACTACCCATCAATCCCCCACTCCCGCAAAATCTCAGGCTTCAGCGTCTCCAGCAAAGGCCCCAGGTGCTTCTCATAACGTCGCCATTTCTCCACAGAACTGGGTACATCTCAGTCAACTGGGAAATTACTGGGAATTTTGAGACGCCCCCGCCGCACCGCCGACTTCGACCAGCTTTCCGAAATGACGCAGCGATGCCAGATGCAGATACACCACTTGCAGGGTGCCATTGCGCACCCAGCGGGCAAGGGTAGCATCGTCCTGCGCATTCACCTGCTCCAGATCGACTGTACGGAAACCGTCGATCATTCGGGGGGCAGTGCTGGTCTGGACAGTCAATTGGCGTTCCAAGAGTACACCGTGCGCATCCAGATCAGCCAACACAGTCTGGGTTGCCTGCATATGACGCCGGTGAGCCACCAAGAGATCCTGAATGCGTAGGACTAGATCGCTCGGCGTACCATCTGCCTTAACCAAGGGCTCGCCGGTTCCTCTGGCGAAGTGCTGCGCGGCGCGGTCAAGTGCCACCACCATCTGCCCCGGCTCGACGCCGGGTACATCCACCAACGTAAAAGGATAATAACGGACAACGGCTGGGACGTCTGCTACAAGCCAACGTGCTTGGTCATCCAAAAACCGGTTACGGCCCGCCAGTCCCAGCACAGCCGTCGGAACGACAGAACCTTGCGTGGGAAAGACCACCGGGTAATGCATCACGGCCGCTGGCAGCTCCTCCGCACCCAATGCAACCGTGGTCAGCGCGGCGGCAAAGGCGTAATTGCTAGCGGGACTAAAGAGCAGATCAGCATGCAGTTGGAGGTCGAAGGCTTCGAGGGCTTGATACATCGGGTGATTCCTGTGACCAAGGGAAGATGAGGACGGGGAAACGGCAGTGTCGGCGGGTCTGGCGGATACCGTCAGGGTCGTAGTGGGTAGTGACGGCTGTGGCAGATCCGGGCCTGCCAGCGTCGCCAAATGGACAACCGGGTGCCCAGGTGGCGGATTTTCGTTCAGCGTATTCGCCTCACTCGTAAAAAAACTCATCGCCCCGCGCCATAGCCAACTGTAGGCCAAAAACAGCAGGTAAGCGGGTATTGCCAGAAAGCTCGTTAGCCAGATAAAAGTCGAGGCAATTTGAGGATACTGATGCGATCCAAAGAAGATCAGCAATGTCACTGTCGCCGCTGCTGCGGTTATTGGTACCCCGTGAATCACCCAACCGGAGTCGACAAAACGAAAACTCGGTAGATAAAAAGTCTCGTCATCAGCCAACCAGGCCTCGGCAAAGGCCCGTGCTATCTGTTGCTTGGCGTATCCTTTATCAAGCAAGCAGGATAGCTGGCCCGGTTCGGCCAAGGGGTCGATCCGTAGCGATAGCAGTGCCTGATACAACGTCTGCGTGGCACGCGCAATAAAGGCTTCGCCGCCACCAGTTTCCTGCAACAGAGCCTCTTTCAGGTAGGACTGATCGCGCCAGGCGTTCAATTCGGGAATGTCGCGGCACAGCACAGCCCGCATGCGTTGTTTCATCGTTCGTTTTGTCTCGATTACTCACCAGTTACAACCTCGACTCAACTGATGCGTATCAATCAATTTGAGGATGCGGTCAAAATTAGGACGCGGTCAAATCCTGTGATTCATAACGGGCGGGCACCGACAACCGATATCCCCGGCTGGCCATTCATCGGACAGCCTCCAGATTGAGGCTTATCAGGGTACCATGCTGCTTGTCCATGTGCGGGAGATAGGCCTGGGAATAGTCGTCAACCTCAACATGGTCTGTTGTGTTCCAGTCCCAGCGACGCACTTGGCGAAAGCCAAGCCCCTGAAGCTCGTGGGTTAAAAATGGCTCGTCGAAAATCATCTTGTGAAAGTCATGAGGATTCCGTTGACCGCCGCAGATCAGGATAGTGCGCTACAGGTAATGCTCCCTATGCTGCTTGAGCTTTAGTGAGATTAT
>JBAXSA010000524.1:0-2152 GCA_037130945.1 Pseudomonadota bacterium
GGCGTCGATACCCTGGATGTGACCCAAAACAGTTTTATCGATCTGACAAAAACCACGCTGACCGGTATTGAATCGATCAAGTACGGCACTGCCACACTGGTGGTGACTGATGCACAGTTAAGCAGTTGGAGCTTTGACGGCAGTGGTGCCAAGTTTACCAAAACCGGTGATGCGATTGTTGGCACCACAGGCAACGACAACTACTCTGGCAATGGCACCGGCTCGTTTCAGGGCGGGCGCGGTGACGACAGCATCAGTTATGTCGATACGGCGGTATTCAGCGGCAATAAGGCTGAGTATAACTACTTCCGTTCAGGCACAAGCTATATTGTTGAGCATGCTCTTGGCACGCCGGTGGATGGTAAAGATACTCTCAATGGTGTGATGAACATTAGGTTTGCTGATGCCCCGATTCAGATTGATGATGCGCCGGACAATCTTGGTATCGGTTATCAGTACTCGGATCTGACTGTTGTAAAGTATGACCATGGCATCTCTGCGAAGAAAGATTTTGCCCAGGATACGGACGTTTTTGCGGCTACCCTTGCGCCCAACTCTCCGCTGGCCATTGAGGCCTCTTCTTCTGGCGGGAGTAGCTGGTATAGTAACTTTTTGGATATCGCCTCTGGCCAAAAGCTTTGGTTTAAGAGCCTGGTTAATGGTCAGATTTATGAAATATATAACAACTGGATGTCGGCATCCAACAAATGGCTGCCCGGCTTCAACACTGCTGATGGCTTCAAGGCTTACCAGGGCGGTGCGGTTGCGCTTCAGTATAACCTTGAGGGTGGCATACAGGACTACGCCTTTACCCTCAAATATCTGGATGACTATGCGGGCAGCGCGGATACCACCGGCGCAATGGATGCCCAGGGTGGGGAGGTGCGCGGCTATATCGGCGCTGAGGCCGATGCTGACTGGGTGCGCACGACGCTGATTGCCGGAACAAAATATGAGTTTCATCTCAATGGCCTGGCATCCGGCGGAGGAACCCTGCAGGACCCAAGTCTCGCTCTGCGCGATTCCGCGGGGCGTCTGGTTGAATCGGGTATTGATATACAGCCAAATGCGGTTGGAGGCGATGATATCATCATTTTCCGCCCGGTTGCTACAGGTGTCTATTATCTGGCGGTGCAGGATGTTGGCGGCACTAACCTCGGTTCATGGACGTTGACCCAGAAAAGTCTCGACATGATTGCTGGCAACAGCACCTCAACAGAGCGTCCTGAGTGGAGCGCTGGCCAGACCTTTACCGTCAGCAGTGAGGTGAATGCACTGGGCGATCACGACTGGTTCAGGGCCTGGCTCGACAAGGGGTTGACCTACGATTTCCGCGCACTTGGCAGCAGCTCCGCCATGGGCAATACCCTCGGCGATCCGCAGCTCTCGGTCTACTCGGTGACGGGCAACCTCCTCGCTACCGATAATAATGGCGGTGGCGGAACCGATGCCCGCCTGATCTACCGCGCTTCCGACTCCGGCTGGTATTTTCTTGATGCTGGTGCCTCCGGCAATATGACGAAGGGTACCTACACCATCACCGGATCGTCACTTGCGGATGACTACGGCAACAATGTTCAGACCAATGGCCGTGTTCAGGTTGATACGCCTGTTCATGGTCTCATCTCGTTTAATGGTGACAGCGACTGGTTCAAGGTTGGCATGACGGTGGGGCAGAGCTATATTATCGAGTTGAACGGTGACCTCAGCGATGGTGCGACGCTTGATCCGCTGGTTGATCCGCTGCTCATTATTCGTGATGCAGCCGGCACCATCTTTTTCAAAGCTGATGATTTTGGCGGTACCCTGAATGCCCGGGCCTATTTCACGCCAACGGTTAGTGGCGCATACTATCTTGAGGCGCGGAGTGCCTTCAAATATGATGTGGGCGCATATCAGTTGAGCGTTGTCACTGCTCCGCCCGACGACTATGTTGATACGGTCGCTGCTGCTACTGCGTCTACTGGAAGTGTTGGGCAACTTTCGCTCGGCGTGGCGGGTTCGGGTGTTATCGGCGCTCCGGGTGACCATGATCTCTTCAGGCTCGACATGGAGGCTGGCAAGGTCTATCAGATCAAGGCTGAAGGGTTGTCGGGCCATGCGGGCACACTGGTCGATCCTTACCTTCGGGTTTTCGATGCTTCGGGTCATC
>JBAXSA010000525.1:0-2149 GCA_037130945.1 Pseudomonadota bacterium
TGATAGTGTAAACTCGAAAATGTAAGGATAATATATCGATTTTACACCTACAATCCTTCATAAAGGATGCTCGTTTTTCCCCCGATAATGAGGAGTCAGAGTAAATATGGCTAAGACAGTAATTCTAGGTGCCGGTTTTGCCGGCCAATATGCTGCGCTCATCCTGAGCGATGCCCTCAAAGGCAAGGGCAATCACGAGGTGATCGTGGTCAATCCTACGGACACATTCACCTATATCCCGTCGCTGATTTGGGTCGCCGTCGGTCAGTTGTCGGTCAAGAAGGCCCAGTTCGCCCTGAAATCCGCCTACAAGCGCGTGGGTGGCATCACGTTTGTTCAGGGTCTGGCGACCGAGGTTCATCCAGACGAACAATACATTATTGTGGAACCTCGCGATGGCACCAGCAAGGAGCCTGTACGCATTGGCTATGACTACCTGATCAATGCCACGGGTCCACACCTGAACTTCGAGGCAACGCCCGGCTTGGGGCCGGAGAAGGGCCATACCTACTCTATTTGTACACCCGCCCATGCCGAGCAGACTGCGCAACGCTACCTGCAATGGGTGGATGAACTAAAGAAGGGTCGTCGCGCCACGTTTGTCGTTGGTACTGGCCATGGCACCTGCACCTGTCAGGGTGCCGCCTTTGAATTTATTTCCCTGCTTCACAACGACCTGACGGATCGCGGCTTACGCAAGCAGGTTGATCTCAAATGGATTTCCAATGAGCCCTGTCTGGGGGACTTTGGTATCGACGGATTCGAGACCCAGATGGGCCCAATAACTTTTACCTCCGAGGACATGGCCGAGGCCGTTTACCGCGACTACGACATCAACTATCAGATAAGAAGCCATGTCCAAAAGGTCGATGAAAAGTGTATCTATACCGAGGACTACGACGGGAAGCTCAATGAGATCTCCTACGATTTTGCCATGTTGATCCCGCAGTTCCGGGGCAAGCCCATCCGCTATCTTGACAAGAACGGGGGTGATCTCTCGGGAACACTGCTCAATCCTGGCGGATTCATGAAAGTAGACGCCGTTTACGGCAAGCCCTACGACCAACTCGATGGCCCAGATTGGCCAAAAACGTACCAGAACCAAACCTATAAAAATATGTTTGCTGTGGGGATCGCCTTCGCGCCGCCCGGGTTTATGTCCAAGCCCTATGTTTCCGCGAGTGGTACACCCATCAGCCCGGCGATTCCCCGCACTGGGTACACCTCGGAATTGACTGGCAAGGCTGCGGCACTGAATATCGCCGAAATGATCCAGGGTCGTGAGCCCTGCCATACCGCATCGATGGCGGAGACGGCGGGGATGTGCGTGGCTTCCATGAAAAATTCCTGGACTCAGGGGATGGCGGGTACGATCGGCATTTATCCTATCGTGCGCAATCGTCAGCGTTTTCCCGGGGGTGGACGGGACACGAAGTCTTGCACGGCCGACGTAGGCATGGCCGGTGCGTGGTTCAAGAAGGGGCTACATCATGCGTTTCTTTACAAATTAAGCGCCAAACCCATGTGGAAATTGATTCCCTAGCATCGTTTTGGAGAAAAGCATGAAATACACCATGACCAGTACCGTAAAGCGCTTCCAGCGCAACATCTTTTGGCAATTGTGGCGATTTATGGTGCTGTCTGTAAAATTTGTGAAGCTTACTAGCCTAGACCGGAAGATCTAAGCGGTTCCGGGTATATGACCGTTCGTGATGGGATGTTTATAAATTTTCTCAATCACGAACGGTACCTGTTTGCGGTTGGCCTCGCACCAGCTATTCGGGCGATGTTTGGCTGCATGGCAAGCTGCTCTATCGTAACGAAACTCGCTGAAATCCCGGATATGCGCATGAAGCATTAATGCGATCGGACTATCCGGCGGCTGCTGGGAAAGCAGCTCTTGGATTATTTTCATCACCATCCGCCTAACATTGCGTTCCAGCGGAGGACGGTCGGGTGGTTCCGTTAAGGTCTTTGGCCGCCCCCCTATTGGTGTAGCGCGAACTTCAAACGACAGCCTTCTTGTGGCCCCCTTTCGTGCGCTTTGTGTCTGTAGGATTTTCTTGCCGTCGATGCTGTAAAATCTTGGGTAGCGCGGCCACCAGCGTAAAGTCGCGCAGGTAGGCACCACGGGAAGCCCAGGAAATGA
>JBAXSA010000526.1:0-2145 GCA_037130945.1 Pseudomonadota bacterium
CGGCCGAGTACATCGAACACCTGTCCGCCCAACGCTTGCCGCGCCTCTTCCAGCTTCTCCAGCAGCCGACGATAGACATCCCCCTCGCGTGTTTCCGAAGCCACCAGGTTCCACAGGTGACAGACCTCGGTCTGCCCAATGCGATGGATGCGGCCAAAACGCTGCTCCAGGCGATTCGGATTCCAGGGCAGGTCGTAGTTCACCATCAGGTGCGCACGTTGCAGGTTGATGCCTTCGCCTGCGGCGTCGGTGGCGAGCAACACCTGTACGGTGGGATCGTGCAGGAAGTTGGTCTGCGCCTTGCGCCGCTCCTCGCGTCCCATGCCACCGTGGATCAGCACCACTGCCTGTGGACGCCCGAGCAGCGAGCCGATCTGTCGTTCAAGATAATTGAGGGTGTCGCGATGCTCGGTGAAGAGGACGAGCTTTTGGTTTGGCGAAGGGACGGGCTTTGGGATCGAACCGGCGCCGTAGGGCAGAGTGGGCTCGGCAATACAGCCACCCAGTCCTATCGGCGTGAAGATCTCGCCCAGCAGCTCTGCGAGTTCCCGCCACTTGGTGTCCTGACCGCTGCGGCGGACTTCGGCGGCGAGTGACTCAAGGCGGGCCAGCGTGGCGATCTCGATCTTTAGCTCGGCAAGCGTCGCGGCGGCCGTGGCCTGATCGAGGATCTTTTCCTCGGCGGCCTCGACCTCGTTCTCGGGGGCTTCTTCGAGATCCTCGACCTCATCCGAATCGAGCAGGGGGCCAGCCAAGGCCGGCACGGGAACGGCGGCACCGCGCTGCAAAAGCTCCAATTCGCGCAGACGCTTTTCCAGCCGCTCGCGCCGACGATGCAGCGACTGGTAAATCGCCTCCGGCGACGAGGCCAAACGCCGCTGAAGGATGGTGAGGGCAAATCCGACCGTACCAGCGCGCTTGTCGTTCTGAAGGGCCTCGGCACGGTTGAACTCTTCGCGCACATAGTCGGTAACTTCCTTGTAGAGCCGAGCTTCGGCGTCTGAGAGCTTGTAGGGCACTGTGTAGGCAATACGCTCGGGGAAGAGTGGCCGGCCGTCGAACTTGAGCAGGCTTTCTTTTACCATGCGGCGCATCAGGTCGGTCACATCGACCTGGTGGACACCATCGCGGAACTTGCCCTCGAAGCGGTCTCCATCGAGCAGTGCCAGAAAAAGCTGAAAATCCTCTTCCTTGCCGTTGTGCGGCGTGGCGGTCATCAGCAGGAAATGCCGCGTCAAACCGGATAATCGCTGGGCAAGCCGGTAACGCTTGGTGTATTTCACCTCGCCGCCAAAGAAGCTCGCGGAGAGCTTGTGCGCCTCATCGCAGATGATGAGGTCATAGCGACAATCCAGAGCAAAAAGCTTCTGCTGTACATCCTCGTTTCGCGCCAGCTTGTCGAGGCGTGCGATGGCGAGATCGTTTTCAAGAAACCAGTTACCGGTTCGTGCCGCCTCGAACTTGTCGTTGGTCATGATCTCAAAAGGCAGATGGAAACGCCGATGCAACTCATCCTGCCATTGCTCGGCCAGGCTGCCGGGGCAGACGATCAGACAGCGCTTGAGATCGCCGCGCGCGATCAATTCCTTCATGAGGAGGCCAGCCATGATGGTCTTGCCCGCGCCGGGATCATCGGCAAGCAGAAATCGCAGCGGCTGACGCGGGAGCATCTCCTCGTAGACCGCGGTGATCTGGTGCGGGAGCGGGTCTATGAGTGACGTGTGAATTGCAAGCACCGGGTCGAAGAGGTGCGCCAGGCGGATGCGATGGGCCTCGGAGACGAGACGGAAAAGCGCGCCGTCCCCATCAAAGCTCCAAGGTCTGCCGGCTTCGACGATCTCCAGGCGAGACTCATCATGCCGGTAGAGAATCTCATCCGCCACGCGACCATTGGGGGATCGATACACCAGGGTGAGCGCATTGGATCCATGCCAGGCGACGCTGACCACCGTCACCAGGGCATCGGGAAGGATACCCCGGACGATGGCGTCAGGTTGGAGGTCTTCGAGGGTCAAGTTGGGGATGTCCTATGGGCAATGCTGTTGACTTAAGCCACATCGCGTAATTGCTCTTGTTTTTTCGATGTGTTTTCCATTTGTTCTCTCCATTCGCCCTAGAAAAACGCATAATCGCTAATTAAATTTA
>JBAXSA010000527.1:0-2141 GCA_037130945.1 Pseudomonadota bacterium
GGTGGCGATACGCGAGCAGGAAGTTCAGGATGCCTAGCGGCACGTTGACAAGGAATATGGAACGCCAACCAAGCCCGACGATCATGATGCCGCCCAACGATGGGCCAAGCGTGGTTCCGATGGCGGACATCGTGCCAATCAGCCCCATGGCGCTACCAATTTTTTCCTTCGGCACCGTCTCACCGACAAGGGCTACGGTGAGAGCCATCATGATGGCCGCTCCAAGTCCCTGCGCTGCCCGGGCCGCAATCAGCATCCAGAGGGTGGGTGCGATACCACACAGCAGCGAGGCCACTGTGAACAGGCCGATCCCGAACAGCAAGAGCCGTCGGCGGCCGAGAATGTCACCGAGCCTGCCGACACTAACGATCAGGGTGGTGATGGCGAGGAGGTAGGCCAGAACGATCCATTGAACCGCCTGGAAGGAGGCATTGAACGCTTGCGCCAGCGTCGGCAAACCAGCATTGGCGATGCTGGTATCAAGCGATGGCATCAACATGGAAAGGCAGAGGCCGGCGAGCGCCCAGCGAACCGAAGGGGCGCTCTTAGCAGTGCCAGCGTCAACCTCATCTTGTCTTTCAGTGATTGGTTTCAAAATGAACTCCGTTCATCGGCAGCTCCCTATTGGGAGCAGCTCAAACATGGTTTCTGGTTAGACGTGGCGGAAGGCGCACCGCTTGCACTTCATTCGTGCGCTTGCCGCTACTCGTTGGTGAAGTGTGCTAAGAACGGACTCTTAGCCCGCACCAGGCAGTCCTTCGCGCCTTGGATGCCAGCATTGGTCTGGACCGGTCGATCCACGCAACCGGCCTTTTCGATTTCGAGCTCGTTCCCCAGGGCTGCCACCACTTGTTCTGCGGTGTAAAGGAGGGCTGAATGCTGCGGTCCACCGTAGCCGTGCTTCAGGTTCGTGGAATCGTGAGCGACCAACAGGAAGGTGCCGCCTGGCGCCACAGCCTTCGCAGCCCGGATCAGGATGGGAACGAGGTCAGCCTGGGGGATCTGGAGGTAGACCAGCACGACCAGATCGAAGCGATTTTCTTCAGGCTCGTAGGTGCGCAGATCCGCTTGCCGAAATTCGATCTTGTCTGAAACGCCCCGTGCAGCCGCCAAGCGCTTGCCCTTCTCGACGGCCACGTCGGAGAGGTCGACGGCTTGAACCGTCCAACCCTGCTCTGCGAGCCACACGGCGTTGCGTCCTTCACCAGCGGCGAGGTCCAGGGCGCGACCAGGCGCCAGATTGCGAACTTCTTCGACCAGGAAACGGTTCGCATCGACCGTCCAGATGAACGCCTCGGCTGCGTAGCGCCGGTTCCAGTCTTCGCGGTCCATGGTCGGCACCCTTGTGCCGGTGGAAGTCGAGCAGGTTTGCACCGAACGCCCAGTGACTGCCTCGCCCATGTGTTCAGTGATTGGCTTGGATGTGGTTTTCATTTCCTCGACCCCCAGAAGTGCTAGATCCCAGGGTCGGTTTTCAAGTGGAATAGCGGAAGACGCATCATTTGCAGGTTATTAGTGCACGAAACGCCATGTAACTGACCAATCGTGCCATGCTGGCGCATGTCGAGGCCTGATCTCAACTTGCTAATCACCCTGGATGTGCTGCTGGCGGAAGGAAATGTCGCGCGTGCAGCCCAACGGTTGCGGCTCAGCCCATCCGCGATGAGCCGAGCCCTGGCGAGATTGCGAGAGACCACGGGTGACCCGTTGTTGGTCAGGGCAGGTCGCGGACTTGTGCCAACACCCCGAGCGCTCGAACTCCGCGAACGTGTCAGTCAACTGGTGCAGGACACCGAAGCGGTTCTGCGCCCTGCTGAGACCCCCAACCTCAAACAGCTCGCTCGAACGTTCGTGCTGCGGACGAGCGATGGCTTTGTGGAAAATTTTGGCCCCGACCTTATTGCTCGTGTGGGCGAGGAAGCCCCCGGCGTGCGGTTGCACTTCGTGCAGAAGCTGGATAACAAAGACAGCGTCCTACTTCGCGATGGGACCGTGGATCTGGAAACAGGCGTGGTAAGGAACACGTTGGGCCCGGAAGTCCGGGTACAGGCGTTGTTCAGTGACCGGTTCATCGGCGTGGTGCGAACGGGGCACGCGTTGAGTCAGGGCGAGATCACGCCCGCCCGCTATTCAGCCGGCAG
>JBAXSA010000528.1:0-2125 GCA_037130945.1 Pseudomonadota bacterium
GGGACGATGGTGGACACCTGGGCTACGGTCGGTTCCTGCGCACAAATTGGCAAGAACGTCCACCTCAGCGGCGGGGTGGGGATCGGCGGAGTCCTGGAGCCGGTGCAGGCCACGCCTACCATCATCGAGGACAACTGCTTCATCGGTGCCCGCTCGGAGATCGTCGAGGGCGTGATCGTGGAAGAAGGGGCGGTGATTTCAATGGGCGTTTACATTGGCCAAAGTACCAAGATCTATAACCGCGAGACCGGCCAGATCACTTATGGCCGGGTACCCTCTGGTGCCGTGGTGGTGCCCGGCAACCTGCCATCGGCAGATGGCAAATACAGCCTCTATTGCGCGGTGATTATCAAACAGGTGGATGATCGCACCCGTGGCAAGGTGGGCATCAATGAGCTGTTGCGAGATATCTAAGGTGGACAGTACCACTCTGGCGTTGGCCAAGGCATTGATCCGCTGCCCCTCGGTGACGCCCCAGGATGGCGGTTGTCAAAAATTGCTGGGAGAACGGCTGGCAGCCTGTGGTTTTAGCCTGGAGCCCATGCCCTTCGGGGCGGTGGAAAATCTCTGGGCGCGACGCGGGACAAAAGCACCACTTCTAGTTTTCGCCGGTCATACCGATGTGGTGCCACCAGGCCCGCGTGAGCGTTGGTTGAGCGATCCCTTCGAGCCGGTCATCCGCGAAGGTGTTCTGTATGGCCGTGGCGCGGCGGACATGAAGGGCGGTCTGGCAGCCATGGTGGTCGCCGCCGAACAATTTGTGGCGTCTTGCCCCCATCATCGGGGGTCGATCGGCTTTTTGCTGACCAGCGACGAGGAAGGCCCGGCGGTGGAGGGCACGGCGCGGGTGATTAAAACCCTGAGTCTGCGTGGTGAGACTATCGATTGGTGTCTGGTTGGCGAGCCCTCCAGCGAGTCGCACCTTGGAGATACCGTCAAGATCGGCCGACGGGGTTCCTTGAATGGCCGGCTGACGGTGTTGGGAAAACAGGGGCATGTCGCTTACCCGGATCGAGCCCTCAATGCCTTCCACGCCGTGGTGCCAGCGCTAACCGAACTCTGTGCCGAGGTCTGGGATCAGGGAGACAAACACTTTCCGCCGACCCGTTTTCAGATCAGCAATCTTCACGCCGGCACGGGGGCCGAAAACGTCATTCCTGGCGAGGCCGAGGTGTGGTTCAATTTCCGCTTCTCACCGGTTCACACTCCGGAAGGCTTGCAGCAACGGGTCGAGACGATCCTCGCCCACCATCAGGTGCCTTATCGTCTGGTCTGGACGCTTTCGGGAGTGCCGTTTCTTACCCCTGGTGGCGAGTTGCTGGCCGCCACTCGGGATGCGATCCGTCAGGTATTGGGAATCGAGACCACCCCTTCAACGACAGGCGGCACCTCCGATGGTCGTTTCATCGCACCCACGGGTGCCCAAGTGCTGGAACTCGGCCCCCTCAATGCCAGCATCCATCAGGTGAACGAAGGGGTGGCGGTTGCGGATCTTGATTGTCTTACATCGGTCTATGTCGATCTTCTCAGGCGATTGCTGGATACCCAAAAATAGCAATTTGCGAATGCCTGGTGACGGAAATTGCACGATCCTCTGTCTTTACCGCTCTGACCCGGTTAAAATCACGCGGTAGGCTGCGGTAGGCCACAAGCCGATTCTAAAAAACCTGAGCAAACGATCTTTCTTTTGCGATGGGGTTAGGCTCCAAATGTAAAGTCGCCGGTGTAGCTCATTCGGTAGAGCAACTGATTCGTAATCAGTAGGTAGGCGGTTCGATTCCGCCCACCGGCTCAAATAAATCAAGCACTTACAGAGTTTTTTCAGCCTTTGCTATTTTAGGTGTGCCGTAAAATGTGCGGGCACCCTCGATCCCCTTGGCATATTCGGACAACTGATCTGCGGACAGATGGGCGTATCGCTGCACCATTTCATGGCTATGCCACCCACCAAGTTCCTGAAGCACATGCAATGGTGTTCCGGCCTGGACATGCCAGGATGCCCAGGTGTGCCGAAGATCGTGCCATCTGAAATTCTCGATCCCGGCCCGCTTGAGCGCCTTTCGCCACGCATGGTTGTTGGCCCTGGTCACAGGTTCGCCATCGTAGGTAAAAACATGGATCAAGT
>JBAXSA010000529.1:0-2123 GCA_037130945.1 Pseudomonadota bacterium
CGCACTACTGCTGGGCGTTTCGTGTGCATGAGGGGTCCAAGACGGCCGGGGATCTTGCGGGAAGGACCGATCCGCGTATGGCTGCTGAGCAGGCGCGGATGTATGCGAAGAATGGGTGCGTGGTGACGCTAAGGGGATTGTGGACACAGCGGCTGTGGAGGATGGTCAACGGGTGCTATCTGCGGGCGTGGTTCGACACACGGCGATGGAAGGGGCAATCCGTGGACTTGGTATTTTAACGTAAGGGCGCAAAGGGGTTGGCGTGTCAGGTGGAGGGAGCCTGGCAGTGGGGCGAGGCCCAGCGACTGGCGCGGCGGCCACCCTTTTACCCTCGCCTTTGCGACCACTGGGTGGTCGCAAAATCGTATGGGCAACCGGGCACAGAAAGGCTACGACTACAATCGAGCGGGTGTGGCGATGGTCACACTGAAAGCGCGGCCTGGCATACGCCTATGCCGGATTACCCAGGACGATTTCGAACTAACCGATGTGGGGCGGATCGTACAGCAGGAACTGACAGGAATACCCCGCTATTACGAGCAGGTGAAGATTGGGCACTACCAGATCATGCCGGACCATCTCCATGCGCTGGTGCATGTGGTGCGCGATTTACCCGAAGGCGTGACCTTACAAAGGGTAATTCGGGGGTTTAAGATTGGGGTCAATCGGTTGTGCCGGGAAGTGTTCCAGAAAGCGAGCTTCCAGGTGTTCGAGGAGGGGATGCATCACAGCCTTATCTTCGAACGCGCACATCTGGATCGCGAGGTGGCATATGTCCGCGACAATGTGCGGCGGTATCGTCTGCGCCAAGCGAATCCTGCGCTGTTCCGGAAGCCGCAAGCTGTGATGACGCTTGCGGATGGCGTGACGCTGTGGGGGTTTGGGAATACCTTCCTGCTCCACCATCCGCGTCTGCTGCAGGTGCAACTGTCACGACGCATGACGGAGGACCAGTGGCGCGGGGGGCAGGAGGCTTTCGATCGCTATCTGGAGCAAGGGTATGTTTTTGTCTCGCCGTTTATTTCGCCGTACGAGAAACGTGTACTGCACGAGGTGGTGGCGCGTGGCGGACGGGCAATCCGGTTGACGCATGTGTTTTTTGGCGTGCGCTACAAGCCGATGGGCGAGCTGTTTGATCTGTGCTGCGCGGGGCGGCTGCTGGAGATCTCGGTAGCGGGAGCTTTTGAGCGCTACGCGCGGCTGGATCGGGCGGCCTGCTTGCGCATGAATGAGGTGGCGGGGGTTATTGCGACCACTATTGCGACCACTAAGTGGTCGCAATGACGAGTGTAAAAGGGGGGGCGACGGCTAAGTGGTCGCAATGACGAGGGGAAAAGAGGGGGCGACCATACCGGGGTCGCAAAAAGGGCTTAAAGAGGATTGCATACGTTTGAGATAAAATGAACATTCTGCACATAGTAGCGGGTTTGCCTCCCGGCGGTGGGATCGCGGAGGCGGTGCCTGCGTTGTGCGCGCATTTACAACGGTTGGGGCACACGGTGGTGCTGGCGACGGTGGCGCGGTCGGATGCGCGGCTCTCGGCTGCGGCGGAACAGGCGGTGGAGGCAGGGGTGCGGGTGGTGCGGTTTGCGCCGAGCTGCCCGCATTTCTTGTTTTTCTCGTCGGGCATGCTGTTCGGTTTGGGTCGGTTGGTGCGGGATGCGGATGTGGTGCATGTGCATTCCAACTGGACTTTTCCGGTCTGGTGGGGGTGCTGGTGCGCACGGCGAACTGGGAAGACGCTGGTGATGTCACCGCAAGGCTGTTTGGGTTCGATGTCGCTTCGCCATTCTGCCTGGAAGAAGCAAATGGTGGGGTCGCTGGATCGGTACTTTTTGAGGCGGGCGGACGCGATTCATGCAACAAGCGAGGCGGAGAAGGAATGGGTGAAGAAATGGGTTGGAAATTTGAAGAAGGAAGGCGGAGGGGGCCCGGTCGTGGTGGTTGCCAACGGTGTGGATGCGACGGTATTTGCGGGAATCGGGGATCGCGAGGCCATTAGTCGGCGGTGGCCGGAGTGTCAGGGCAAGCGTGTGGTGCTGTTTCTCTCGCGCCTCCACCCGCTCAAGGGGTTGGGACTGCTGATTGACGCCTGGGCCGAAATTCCGCATGCGGGTTGGCAC
>JBAXSA010000530.1:0-2121 GCA_037130945.1 Pseudomonadota bacterium
CACGCGTGCCGCGGCAGCGGTTTGGTTGGCGCGAACGTTCCAGTAGACACCGTAGGCGAGGCAGCACGCCAGCAGCGCAAAGACAAAGTTTCTGGTGCTCATAAAGGTGTTGACACTCGGTGGTTGTGACTCATCACCATGGTAATTATCCATCCTGCTATCGGTGTCTGCCAATACTGCTGGCGGACTAAACCCCGGCGCAACCTGAATACAGTCGGCAGGCGTTGCAAGCCGAAATGCCCGGATGAACCGCGCGGGCGGCCGATCAGTTATGCTTCGATGCTTTCAGGTGGCGGGAGCAGATGCAATGGCATGGCAATATACAAAAGGTCTGCATGACATTGGCAATGGTTGTTATGCATGGTTGCAGCCGGATGGCGGCTGGGGATTCAGCAACTCGGGTTTGATCGTCGATGGCGGCGAGACGCTGCTGGTCGACACGCTGATGGATCTGGCGCATACGCGCGAAATGCTCGACGGCTACCGTGCCGCGGTGCCTGCGGCGGCACGTATTGGCACACTCGTTAATACGCATTCCAACGGTGACCACACCTACGGCAATCAGTTGCTCGCCGGTGCCCGTATGATTGCCAGTCGCGCCTGTGCCGAGGAAATGGCACAAAGACCGCCCGAAGAACGTGCGGCGATGATGCGCAATTGGCGCGATTACGGCGAGGCGGGTGCCGCCTGGCATGATCTCTACGACGGCATCTTTGATTTTGAAGGTCTCGTCTATACGCCGCCGACCGAGGTCTTTGATGACGAGCTTACGGTGCGGGTGGGAGCCAAAGAGGTGCGTCTAACGATGGTCGGGCCGGCGCATACGCGCGGCGACGTGCTGGTGCACCTGCCGGCCGACCGCACGGTGTTCACGGGTGACATTTTGTTTATCGGCGGCCATCCGGTGTCGTGGGACGGACCGATTTCTAACTGGATCGCCGCCTGCGAAAAAATCCTTGCCTGGGATGTTGATGTCATCGTGCCCGGCCACGGACCGGTGACCGACAAGGCGGGCGCCCCCTACATCCTGCACCCTCTGCGGGTAATGCTGAAGGTTCAGCCAATGGATGCACAGATCGTCGCCGTCCTCCACGACGTCGTCGAAGATTGCCGGCTGTTCGGCTACACCTTCGAGTTTATTGAGCAGCAAGGTTTCAGCCCAGCGGTGATGTCTGGCCTGCGGGCCGTGACCAAGCAGGACGATGAGGAGGGAAAACATTCCGACCCCGGTTATGAAGAAAAGTACCTGCGCTTCGTCCGGCGCGCCTGTACGGACCCGATTGGGCGCCTCGTCAAAGTTGCTGACCTGGAGGACAACTGTGATCTTTCCAGGATTGCTCATCCGACAGACAAGGATTTGAATCGCCTTGACCGCTACAAGCGCGCGCTTGTGACGATTCGTCAGAGCTGATGTTTCAGGAAAGGATAAGTCTCACATGATCTCATCGAAAGGTATTCCCGCTTACTCAAGCAGTCTCCTGCATGCCCTGCAGTTTGCCGGACATATCCATGCCGAGCAGCGGCGCAAGGGTGGGAACATCCCGTACCTCTCCCACCTGATGGCTGTCTGCGCACTGGTCTTGGACTATGGGGGAACCGAGACGGAAGCGATCGGTGCCTTACTGCACGATGCCGCCGAGTGTTGCCGGCGACGTAAACCCGCACAAATATGGTGTCAGTAAATGGCGGCGGAAATTGGCGTCGGCTTAAACGAAACAGGGGCCAGACAGGCCCCTGAGGTATAGACGCACCGAATTCAGATCAGAACGGCGGGTCGGTGACCTCGACGTGGTGATACGTCACGCGCTCATCGCTAAACTTTCGTTGCAAGACGGGTTCGTAGTGCGCCCAGATGCGGTCACGCAGATCATCGAGTAACTCGACCACCGCCATGGCCTGATCGGGTGACCAAGCCGGATCAATGAGCACATCAATACCGTGACGCAGCCCGGAGGGCGGGTAATAAGGTTTCATGGCGTCTTCACCTTGCGCTTTCTTGACTTTGCCGCCGCCCGCTCCTGCGCCTCCTTGTGCCGGTAGGACTCCCCCTTGATCGGAATGATCTCGGCGTGATGGACCAGGCGGTCGATCATCGCCACCACACAACTGGCATTCGGAAAC
>JBAXSA010000531.1:0-2116 GCA_037130945.1 Pseudomonadota bacterium
TGTTGCGTTACGGCATTCCCGATTTCAAGCTCGACAAGTCATTGATTGACCGGCGCCTCGGCCAACTACGCGCCGAAGGTGTGGAATTTCAGACCCATACCCATGTTGGGGTGACACTGCCCGTCCAGCGGCTGCTGGAGAGCTTCGACGCAGTGGTGTTGACCGGCGGTTCCGAACAAGCCCGAGATTTGCCCATACCGGGGCGGGAACTGGCGGGGGTTCACTTTGCTATGGATTTTTTGCGTCTGAACAACCAACGGGTGGCGGGCGACGCGATTCCCGACGAGCGTTTCATCAGTGCCGCCAGCCGGCGCGTGGTGGTGATGGGCGGGGGTGATACCGGCTCCGATTGCGTGGGTACCTCCAACCGGCAGGGCGCGCTCTCGGTCACCCAAATGGAGATCTTGCCCAAACCCCCGGAGAAGGAAAACAAGGCTCTCACCTGGCCGCTGTGGCCCAATCGTTTGCGTACTTCTTCATCCCACGAGGAAGGCTGTCAGCGGCTGTGGTCGGTGTCGGCCAAGGCGTTCCTGGGGGAGGCGGGCCGCCTGACCGGGGTACGGTGTGTCAAGGTCGATTGGCAACGGGACAACCAGGGAGTCTGGGTGATGAACGAGGTGCCCGGCTCGGAGTTTGATCTGAAGGCCGATCTGGTGACCCTGGCGATGGGTTTCGTGCATCCGCTGCGGGAAGGCCTGCTGACCGCGCTGGGTGTCACCCTGGATGGCCGTGGGAATGTCCAGGCCGCCACCGAGGGTACCAAGGCCTACCAGACCTCGCTGGGCAAGGTCTTTGCGGCTGGCGATATGCGGCGTGGCCAGTCACTCGTGGTTTGGGCAATTCGGGAGGGTCGGCAATGCGCCCGCTCGGTAGATGCCTTCCTGATGGGTCACAGCCGCTTGCCATTGGTTTGATTCATGCCCGTTCAGATCCCACCGGGGAGAGGGAATGCCCCGGGTCGCGGCACTGTCTGTAATGACAATGTCGTTACATTGTGCTAGTCTAGCCTGAATCAGGAGGTATGCCCATGATTCTTTCACAACCCACCACTACCCGGCGCGAGAGCTTGAATCTTCGTATCAAACCAGAAGATCGTGGATTGATTGATCGCGCTGCCCGGATCCTGGGCAAGAACCGGACGGATTTCATGCTGGAGGCCGCCCGGCGCGCCGCTGAGGAGACTCTGTTGGATCGCACGTTGTTCGTAGTGAGTTCCGAGGCTTACCAAGAGTTTTTGGCGCGCCTCGACGCCCCACCACAACCGAATGAGTGTTTGTGTAAAACCATGCGAACCACGGCACCGTGGGAGTGAGGATTGGCATTATCCGCGCCCCAGCCACTTTCTGAACACCACAAAACCGAAGGTTTCCATTCAGGTTCAGCCCTTCTCGATGACTGGTTGCGGCGACGGGCACATGCCAATCAGACCAGCGGCGCTTCACGAACCTTTGTCGTGTGTAGTGATAACGATACCCGTAGGGTTGTTGGCTATTATGCCCTGGCTGCGGGTTCCATCAGCATGGGAAACACCCCCGGTAGTTTCCGGCGCAACATGCCAGAGCCTATCCCCGTCGTTGTGTTAGGCCGCCTCGCCGTGGATCTCGTCTGGCAAGGGCGCGGGCTAGGTCGGGCCTTGTTCCGTGATGGCGCGCAACGTGTGGTTCAGGCAGCGGATGTCATGGGTATTCGCGGCGTTGTTGTTCATGCGCTGTCGGAACGGGCGAAGGCGTTCTATGTCGCGCTGGGTTTTGAGCCATCCCCCACCGAGCCCATGACACTCATGGTGACTTTGTCGGATATTCGGGCCACCTTGTGGCCGGAGGGCGTACCCTGATGGTGAATTGACCATCAGGACAAACTAATTCATGAAATTGCCTTATGAATCAATCTAGTAACCCAGGGTTCTGGCCATGCCGGATGGCCACCACCTCGCACTCCAAAGACCCCTGATGGAGGCGAATATCGATGCGCTGCCCCACCTGGAGGGTTTCGGCAACCCGGATCAACCGCTGTCCGGGAAGGCTAAAGGCCAGCGCGTAACCGCGCGCCAGGGTGGCCAGTGGGCTGACGGCTTGCAGGGCGTGGCTGTTTTCCCGCAAGCGTAGCCGATAGGGTT
>JBAXSA010000532.1:0-2113 GCA_037130945.1 Pseudomonadota bacterium
GACAGAAAAGTGATCACGGATCTCGAGAAGCTCGGATTGATGGGTCCGGCCCGGGATTTTTTCTATCAGGCTATCGCCAAACCGCAGGGGATCGTTATCCTCACCGGTCCGACAGGAAGCGGCAAGAGCACGACGCTCGTTGCCGCGCTGCATCAGGTGATCGATCCGACCGTCAACGTGCTGACCGTCGAAGATCCGGTTGAATACGTCATCCGGGGGGCGCGTCAGCTGAAGATCGGCCCGAAGATGACCTTCGACATGGCCATCCGCGGCATTCTGCGCCACGATCCCGATATCGTGCTTGTCGGAGAAATGCGCGATAAGATCACTGCGGAAATCGCCATCAAGCTCGCCAACACCGGGCATCTGACCTTTTCCACGCTCCATACGAACGACGCGCCGAGCGCGGTTTCGCGGCTGTATAAGATGGGGATTGAACCGTTCCTGATCGCGTACGCTATAAACATCATCGTTGCCCAGCGGCTGATCCGCACTCTCTGCCAATCGTGCAGGCGTCCGGTTGCCCGCGTATCGGCGTCTGCGCAAAATTTGCCGCCCCAGCCGTTAAACACGCAGTCGAGCAGCTGCACCTCCTGCCGCGCCGGGGTTGTGCGCACAACGGTCAGCGGGCCGAAGTCTCTGGCCCAGGTGTCGTTAAGCTGACAATCGGCAAAGGTTACACGTTCCAAACACACGCCGGCTTCAGAGAGCATGGCACGGGCATCGTCGGCGCGCGCAATCAACACCAAACGTTCAAAGCGCGTGATGATGGCGGCCAGTTCAGCTACTGTACGGCGCGCCTCTTCGAGGTACGGAAGCCAATCCATCTCCGCTTGCGGCCATGCCAGCAGCACTCCGTCCTGCGCCTCCCATTCTGCCGGCAGCCGCCAGTCCGTCATTTTGGAATCAACTTTTGCTGGCGTTGTCATGGGCGTCATTGTAACCGCACCCGCTCCACCGTGAAAGCCCCGTTCCGTTCCGATGAAAAAAGCGGTGCAAGCGCGGCTTGCAGAACCTGCGTCACTGCCGTACGTTGGGGCCATGACAAATGCCTGTTCTGTCCGGATCTTGTTGATAGCTGTGGTGTCCAGTCTAGCCGTTAGCGTTAAGGGTGGTGCTTTTGATGGCTCGGTGGTTGCCGCTTCCGCCGCCTGGTGGACCCATCTTAACACGGAAGCTTTTATACGCTCGGCCACCGGCCGGGCCGTACTTGCCACCCCCGCTCATCCGCTGTGCCGCCAAGCCGAAGCCTTTGCCGCGCTGACGGGAGTCGCGCCATTCCGCGACGTGCGCCACGTCACGCTCTATGGGCCAGACTGCAGCGACGCCCGTGGGGTGGCGGTCGTGGATGTATCTTATCAGGCCACCAATTTGGTCCGGCATTTCAAATGTCAACCGGGCTACGCAAGCCTTATGACCAACGGCGTGACTGTGTATCACTGGCGTAATCCGTCGGGCGCTGGTGCAGTGGCCGCCTGCTTCCCAGCGCCGCAACGAATACTCTTCGCATCTGATGAATCGCTCCTGTTCGCCGCCGTGGCCGTCCTGCGCAGCAAGGATTCTGGATCTGAAGCCCACTAAGCCTGGACTGACGATGGGTGAAGTAGTGCGTTTATCTACAGATTTAACCAACAACCAGGCTGTTATCGTAACCGATGTTGGTCAGAACCAGATGGCAGCCGCCCGTTATGCTCGTTTTAGCAAATCCAGATCATGGGTCACTTCCGGCGGACTGGGAACCATGGGTTTTGGATTACCTGCTGCAATAGGGGCTAAATTCGGGGCACCGGATAAAGAAGTCATTCTTTTTGCCGGTGATGGAGGAATCCAGATGACGGTACAGGAGCTGGGAACAATTTCGCAGGAAAAACTTCCTGTAAAAATCATCATTTTGAACAACGATTTCCTGGGAATGGTGCGCCAATGGCAGGAGCTGTTTTTCGAAAAGAGATATTCATTTACCGAGATAACCAGTCCGGATTTTGTCAAACTTGCTGCAGCATATGGCATTCCCGGAGCAACAGTCTCCGAAAGGAAAGATCTTGAGTCAGCCATGAAAAGCATGCTCGATGCCAAAGGCCCCTATTTGCTGGAAGTCAAGATTGAACAGGAA
>JBAXSA010000533.1:0-2112 GCA_037130945.1 Pseudomonadota bacterium
GGGCCTTTCGTGACCGAGAGTCTCCCTCACAATCGGTTCCTGGTAGAAGGTGATGCTCGCGATCCCTTGCTCCCTCATCTCCTGCACCACCTAGATCTGCCCATACCCCACATCTAAGGGGCTGAACATAGCCCGCCAAACCTGCTAGACCTGCCCTGTAACTCGAAGTAGGGCTGGACAAATACAAGCTCACCTGCTACACTGGTGGGGTGAGCGGTCAGAGCCAGGTCCATCGGCGGCTATCGGAGCCAGAGGCCATCGAGCGGGTGCGTGGGCACCTCGCCCGGAGTCCTGGCATGCACCGCACGGAACTGGCAGACCGCCTGTGTGATGAGTTCGGCTTCGTGGATGCCCTCGACCGCCGGCAGCGTAGCGGTTGCCTGAAGTCACTGCGTGTCCTGGAGAAGCGCGGGCACTTCGTCCTGCCTACGCCGAGGAGGAAGGTTGGGTCTCCTCGACCGCGCGGCCTGGCCTCACCGGTCCCGCCACCTCAAGAAGTGCCGGGCACGGTGCCGGAGGTCCGTGGGCTGGAACTGGTACTGGTCCGGCCCGGGGAGCACATGCGGGTCTGGAACACGCTCCTGGAAGAGCATCCTCGAGGAGCGGGGCCATTGGTGGGACGGCAACTACGCTACCTGATTGGCTCCGAACACGGTTGGCTGGGAGGCATTGCTTTCGCGGCTCCAGCCCTGCACCTCGAAGCCCGTGATCGCTGGATAGGTTGGGACGTGGAGTTGCGCCGGGAACATCTGGACCGGGTCGTAGGTATGAGCCGACTCCTGATACGCCCTTCGGTAACGTGTGCGAACCTGGCCTCCCGGGTCCTGGGCCTCGTGATGGCGCGGATGCCCCAGGACTTCCAATGCCGGTACGGGTATAAACCCTGGCTGGTCGAGACATTCGTCGACACGAGCGCCGGATACTTCGGAACCTGCTACCGGGCGGCCAACTGGACACGAGTGGGCACCACTCAGGGTCGGGGTCGCCAGGATCGAGAAAGAAGGCGGGAAGAGACCGTCAAGGACCTCTATGTCTACGTACTGGCCGATGACTTCCGGTCTCGCCTTGGCCTGGCCGCCCGGAGCGGTGGAGGCCCACTTCCTCTGGGCGTGGGGTTGGAAAGCGAGACATGGGCGAAGCTGGAGTTCGGCGGTGCTCGGCTGGGCGACGAGCGCTTCACCAAGCGACTGGTAGAGAGTGCCACAGTGCAGGCGGAGAATCCTACAGCCTCCTTCCCGGTTGCCGCGGATGGAAACAAAGCCATGATCAGGGGACAGTATCGGCTGCTGGATCAGCCGGACGAATCGGCGGTCACGATGGAGAACATCCTGAAGCCGCACCGCGAGCAGACCATCCGGAGGATGATGGCGCACAAGACCGTGTTGTGCATCCAGGATGGTACGGATCTGAACTACAATGGCGCGACCGAGTGCCAGGGCCTGGGGGTGATTGGCAACAACCAGACCTCCGCGAAGACCCGCGGCCTCCATCTTCACTCGACTCTGGTGGTGAGCGACGAAGGGCTGCCTCTGGGACTGCTCCGCGCCGACTGCAAGGCGCCGAAGCCCAGGAATCCCGAAGACACCAGACCCGCGCACGAGATTCCTCTCGAAGAGAAGAAGACCTACACCTAGGTCCTCGGCATGCGGGATTGCGAGGCCATCGCGGCCGACATGCCCCATACCCGGATCATCCAGGTCATGGACCGTGAGGCAGACTTCTTCGAGCTCTTCAATGCCTGGCGGGACAGCCCGAAACGCACCGAACTGCTTGTCCGGGCCCACCACGACCGCCGAACTGACACCGAACTGTCCCTCTTCGACGGGATTAGCGCCAGCGAGGTCCGTGGTCAGTTCCTGCTACACATCGACCGCCAGAGCGCCCGGGCCAAGAAGAGCAAGCAGAAGGCTCGTCCGGCGAGGCCCGAGCGAACGTCGGAAATGACCTTGCGCTATCGCCAGGTCGTGCTGCTTCCCCCCAAGCACCTGCCAGACAAGAAACCGGTGTCCCTGTGGCTCATCCATCTAGACGAGGAGCACCCACCGGCGGACGCAGTCCCGATCGAGTGGTTCATCCTGACCACGATGAAGGTCGACTCCCCAGAGATGGCCC
>JBAXSA010000534.1:0-2109 GCA_037130945.1 Pseudomonadota bacterium
TCATATAACAGACGCGGGACGAAAGTGATGGAAACTATGCGATTCGATGCAACGATTCAAACCTGGGAGAATGGTCTCGGGTTGCGAATTACACGGCTCATGAGCGAAGTCGCGCACCTAGAGCGGGGAGCCGAGGTTTGGGTTGAGGTCTCCGAGGCGGGGTTGGTGGTTCGACCCAAGGAAAAAGTTAGACGAAAAATTCGGTTCCCCTATTCGGAGGCGGAACTGCTGAAGGGAATAACGCCGGAAAAGGCGCATGCCGATGAGTTGGCGGTATTGACCATCCGGGAGACTGGGGTCTGATGGGGCGATACATACCCGACAGAAACGACATCGTATGGCTGGACTTCGATCCTCCACGTGGCAAGGAGGTCGGCAAATATCGACCGGCCTTGGTGTTGTCGAGCAATGCGTACAACCAACTCACTGGATTGTTCATCTGTTGCCCAATCAGTACGAGCATTCGTGGCGGGCCTACCGAGGTGGTGGTCTCCAACTTGAATCGGCCCAGTGTTGTCACGGCCAGTCTGATTCAAACGCTGGATTGGCGAGAACGCGATGTGAAGTGGGAAACAAAGGGCGAGCCGGGACTGTTCGAAGAGGTGTTGTTGCATCTATTGCCATTGATTGGCGTGGATCGGGTGATTGATCGGCTAGTGGATGAGTAATAATGGATAAAGACCCTCAAGAAAGATTGATGGCCACCACGGAGTCAACACCCGAGGTGCGCTATGACAGCCGCGTCAAGCATCGGAACAACCCACCCGAAGTGAGCCTGATCATTCCGGTGTTCAATGTCGCTGATTATGTGGCGCAGTGCCTCGCGTCCGTGTTCGCGACAATGGCTCTGGTTGATCTGGAAATCATCATCATGGATGACGGTTCACAGGATGCCTCGGGGCAGATGGTTGACGCCATACTCGCCGAGAAAAAACCTGGGCAAACCCTTTACCTCAAGCAATCCAACCAGGGCATTTCAGCCGTGCGGAACCGGGGTGTGAGTCTGGCGACGGGTCAATACATCGGTTTTCTGGACAGCGACGACATGCTGACGGCGGGTACCATGCGGATCTTGCTGGATTTTGCGGAAAATCACCGCTGCGATCTCGTGTTCGGCAAAAGCCAGGTGTTCGATTCCAAAAGCCATGTGACCTATCCTTTTTACGATGACTGGGCCTGGCAGAAATTGCTCAACGGCGCTTCGACCCGCGTCGTATCGCGCTACGAGGATCCCACCCTGTTTTTCCTCGAACCCAATGTGAATTACCGCCTGATCCGGCGCGATCTGTTTGTCAGGTTTAATCTGGCCTTTCTGGCCGGTCGCGTGTTTGAAGACCCGCCCGTGCATTACAGAATGTTGGCCTCCGCCGCCCGGGTGGGTCTGGTGGATGTTCCTTATTACTGGTACCGGGTCAACCGGCCGGGCAAGATCACGGCGGAAAGAAGCCGCCGTCGTTTCGATATTCTCGAAGTGGCCCGCGAAACCTTCATCCAATTGGGCCCGTCGGATATCCCACCAGCGGCCGGTAGCGCCATGGTTTATGGCTTGTCGCGCATCGTCTGGTGGTGTGGCACCATGACACTACCCGAGTATCGCCGGGAATATTTTCAAAGAGCCTGTGAGGTCTATGCCGCACACGCCCCCGTCCCCTGGGTGGATCACTTTGGTACCTACCGGTTCCCCGATGAGATCCAGCATCTCGTCGTCGGTGGCCTGATGCGGCAAGCAGTCGATCAGTTGGTACGCATGTCTTATGGTCGCAAAAACCCGTTACGGTCTTTCCTATTCTTGCTGAAGATTGGTCGCAGGGATTTTATTTTTCGGCAACTTCTGGGGATGTCCAAAAAAATTCTGGCTAAATTCCGGTTGAAAAATCGCTAAAAAATAGGACGCGAACATGTCACACACCCTTCCGTTCATGGCCAGTCAGTTGTCTTCCAGAACCTCCACGCCACTCCTGGAGGCCGACCTCCAGCGCCTCAAGTCGCACTACCACGGGCCTTATGCCCTGACTGGCACCCTCAACGGCCCATCCCTTATCCTGGGGGGGCGATCAGGCCTATTCGCCTTGGCGCTGTCAGCCAGCAATCGCCATCAAGAGGTGTTAG
>JBAXSA010000535.1:0-2101 GCA_037130945.1 Pseudomonadota bacterium
CGCGGGGAAGCGGACCGTCATGCTTTGCGCAAGGCTTGTCGCCTGTTCCAATTGCCCCGCGGAGAACAGGGCCACCAGCGCATCTATTTCGTGCTGATCCGGAATCGTCGGCGCCGGCGACTCGTCGATGGCGTCCTGCTGTTCTGCATTCTGCTCCTCTTCGTCCTGCAAGCCGTCTTGCAGGCGTTCTGCCAGGGCGGCGACCTCATCGCTCTCCAGTCCCTGCTGCTGTGCCAGCGCCAGCACCTGCCGCGCGTCCTCCAACCGGCCAGCTTGGATCAAGGCATCGATATAGCTCAGCCAGTAGCGGCTGCATGTCGGGTCTGCCTCCAGAGCCGCCAGGAAATAGGCCAGCCCGTCCGCGGCTTGCTTCGTTTGCCGCGTCAGCACCCCCATGTTGTGGTTTGCCTCGGGGTGGTCCGGACGGATTCGCAGGATGGCACGGTAGAGTGCTTCCGCTTCCTGCAGATTGCCGGCGCGATGCTGAGCGACGGCTTGCTGGAGAGAGCGATCAACCAGTTCGCTGTCAGTTGCAGGGCACTTCATGCCGGCAATTTCTCCTGTTTCTTAAAGGGCATTACAACCAGAACAATCTGACAGGTCTAGATCATCCTGGCATCACGAGTTTGGCATAGCTTTCAAGTCGTCATGGATGTGGGTGGTGGGACTCGAAGCGAGCATGCCCGGTAATACCTCCCTATGTCTCGGCAGTGCCTTGAGATGCGTCACGATCCCGGGCACGTGGGACCTGCCTTGCAACAGCGTGATGCGATCACTCAGACGACGACCTGTCATGTCCATCGATGGCCCCCATCGATTGCGACCTATTGCCGAGAACCTCGCCTACCAAAAAGATAGCAACTATCCTTTATGCCCTAAATCGGGAAGAAATCTGACAAAGTCGAACTACTTTATCCGCTTCAAATATCCATCTGGCGCTACGGTAATCAGTAACTTCTGCTGAATGCTCTTATCAATCTCAAACTCATGGTGTGTCTTAAGATATTCCCGGACGGCCGTTTTTGGATTGTCGCCAGGGCCCCAAGGGCGGTTCGGGAACATTTCCTTGGGCAGGTCTTCGATCACAGTATCGAAAACTACGCAATAGCTATCCTTGCTGGCGAGCGACGCGTAGGCTAGTAGTTCCGCCAGTACATGGTCGTGGGTGTGGTTACTGTCGAGGCAGACCAGCACGCGCGAGTAGTTTGCTGCGAAGGCGCGTACCTGCTCAATGATCTCGGGAGCAACGCTGGAGCCCTGAATCATCTGAATGCGGGATGCCATGGGATGTGTTTCAATGGCGGCGCGATTGTGGGGGCGGATATCGATATCGATCCCCAGCACCATACGGCGCGAGGTTTTCGGGTCAAGCTTCTCGTCGGCTTCTATGGCATCGCACATATCTAGCAAAGCCAACATGGAGGCGCTGAACACAAGTGATCCGCCGTGAGCGATGCCTGTTTCGATGATGAGATCCGGCCTTACTCGCCAGATAAGTTCCTGCATCGCAACCATATCCTGCGGGTATTGGATGATGGGACGGCCCTGCCAAGAAAAGTTATAAGAATAGTTAAACTTGGCGGTTTCTCGAATCCACGCTATCGAGCTTTCCAAGAGATTGGCATCTGTACCCAATTGCTTGATGTTTAGCTCTACCAGATCTTGATGATTCATCGATAAATCCTTATAACCTTCTTAAACAGATTAGGCGGAGCGGACCAAACTCTCCTGCAAATGGAAGGCCTGCAGCGAACCGGTGATGATCGTCAAAATAATCTGGTTGGTGGCCTCTTTCGGAACAAAGTTTTGAGTAAATTACTCTGCTCATTAAGTAGTAGGTGCTGCTTATGTTTACCTCTTCTTCGATATTGAATTGGCCATCAATATAGTTGAGCAGGTGATCTCTCTGAAAAAAGAAGTTGTGCTCTCTTATTGGAATTTCCGGCAGGCCAAAATCCTTCCGTACTTTATTGAAATTTGCTTGACCTTCAATGAAGTTTTCTAGCATCAAGTAAATCCCCCCGATTTTTAAGGAGCGGTGGATATTATCGAGGGCAATTTTCTGAAGATCCCAAGATGGAAGGTTGATAAGACATCTGGT
>JBAXSA010000536.1:0-2091 GCA_037130945.1 Pseudomonadota bacterium
AGGCGTTGGCAATCCCCTGCACCAGTTCGGCGGTGTGACGAACCGCCGGGACAATGCCCTCCAAAAGCCCACCGGCTTTTTGCGCCATTTCGACGCTGCTGCCCGCCAATTCGCCGATCTCGGCGGCGGCTTCGCGGCTGCGTTCGGCCAGCTTCCGCACCTCGGCGGCCACCACCGCGAACCCCTTGCCATGCACCCCGGCCCGCGCCGCTTCAATGGCGGCATTCAGCGCCAAGAGGTTGGTCTGGTCAGCAATGTCGTCGATGATCCCGATTTTGCCGGCAATCTGCTTCATCGCCACCACGGTCTTGCTCACCGCCTCGCCACCCTCTATGGCATCGAGGGCGGCCTTCTTCGCCACCTGGAAAGTGGTTTGGGCGTTTTCGCTGTTGAGGGCAATCGAGGAGGTCATTTCTTCCAGGGAGGCCGAGGTTTCCTCGACGCTGGCGGCCTCTTCCGAGGTGCTTTGGCTCAGAGTCTGAGAGGTGGCACTGACCTGCTGGGCCGCCTCCGCCAGATGATCGGCCATTTCCCGCACCTGATGGATGGTGTGGCTCAGGGTGGTCGCGGTGTGATTGGCGGCCTCCTTGATCGAGTCGTAAATGCCATCATACTGGCCCTCCATCTGCGTTGTCAGATCGCCATGCGCCAAGGCCTCCAATATCCGCTGCAAATCCTTCAGAACGCCCTCGATGGTATTGGCCAGGTCGTTGATGGTGCGCCCCAGGTTGTGAGCGAGTCCCTGGCGGCCGGCGAGATCCATCCGTTCGTCCAGACGTCCGCCCTCAATCGCCGAGACAATCCGCTGGGTATCCTCGATAAATCCGGACAGCATCGTTTGCATCGTTTTCATGGCGGCGAGGATGCTGCGGGTATCACCGTCCCGCAATTCGATACGGGTCGAGAGGTCTCCCTTCGCGATGCAGTTGACCACCGCCACCACCTCCACCGGTTCGCCGCCCAGCGTTTTGAAAAAACGGCGTATGTTGTAAACCGCCAGAAACAGGATGGCGAAAAAACCAAGACCTGTAAAAATGCCCGTGATCAGATTGGCCTGCTGAATGGTGTGCTGGATGGTTGCAGCCTGATCGACAGCGGCGGCTTCGGTACCGGCGACGATCTCGTTGGCCAGTTTTTCCAGTCCCTCGGCTGTGGCGCGATCCACACCGCGCACCATCTTGTCAATGGCCTGGCCAGTGGTCTGGTCGTTGGCGTTGAAAGTCTCCAGAGCCTTGCGATATTGAGCGCCCAGTTCGAGGTGATCCTGTTGCAGTCTGACGATTATCGCCGTGTTCCGGCCCGTGGCCGCTAGCAGATCGGTAGCCTGCTTGAGGCTCGTCTGAACGTCGGCTTCCAGCGTGTGAAAACTATCGCGGTATTTCTCGAAGAGCTTGGGATCATTACCCCGAATCAGAAGGTTCTTCCATTCCTGCACCTGGGTCTTGAAATGGATGAGAGCGGCATTAACCACGGAGTTGACGTGTGTCTCCCTATTCAGCGTTTTCAAGCTGCGATCAAAGTCGTTCGCGAGCAGAGACAGGGTGAAAAAACTGACACCTCCGATGGCCACGAATAAGGCGATGGTACTGGCGGCTAGCAGATATTGCAGGGTCTTCTCTTTCATGGTACTCGTTCCAAGATTGTCGACCCCGTCTGGGCCAGGGCGGCGATCTCCTCCATCGACAGAACCTTGACAATATCGAGCAAAATGACAAAGCCCGTGTCGAGCTTGCCCATGCCCTCGATGAAGTCCGTCCGGATCTTGGCACCAAAGGTGGGTGCCGGGCCGATGTTTTGAGGCGGAATCTCCACCACCTCGCTGACGCTCTCCACCAGGATACCCACGCTCAGGCGCTCCGATTCGCTGTTCAAATCCAGAATCACCACACAGACCGAGCGGGTTTGTTCCACTGGGGGTCGCCCGAAGCGTGCCGCGAGATCGATGACTGGCACCACCTCGCCGCGCAGATTGATGACACCGCGGATAAAGGCCGGCAGCAGGGGAACCGGGGTGACCTGGGTGAACTTGATGATCTCCTTGATGTTGAGAATCCCGATGGCATAGGCCTCACCGGCCACCGAGAATGTCAG
>JBAXSA010000537.1:0-2090 GCA_037130945.1 Pseudomonadota bacterium
GAGGCCGCCCGGCGATTGTTTTCAGATGCCCAGACAATGCTGGATCAGATCGTCGCCGAAGACTGGCTGACCGCCCGGGCGGTGCTGGGTTTTTTTCCCGCCAACCGGGCTGGCGACGACATCCTGATCTATGCCGACGAACAGCGCACCCAGGTACGAGAGCGATTTTATGGTCTTCGCCAGCAAAATCGCCAACCCCCCGGCCATGCCAACGGGTGCCTGGCGGATTTTATAGCCCCCGAGGGCCAGCCCGACTACCTCGGGGCCTTTGCCTGTACCGCCGGGGACGGCATCGAGCCCTGGATTCGCCAATTCGAGGCCGCCCACGACGACTACAGCGCGATTCTCCTCAAAGCCCTCGCCGATCGCCTAGCCGAGGCCCTGGCCGAATATCTGCATCAAAAAACCCGTCGCCAGTATTGGGGCTATGCCCCAGACGAGACGCTCGACACGGCGGCACTGATTGCCGAGGCCTACCAGGGTATTCGCCCGGCCTTCGGCTACCCGGCCTGCCCCGACCATACCGAGAAAGACACCCTGTGGCGTCTGTTGGATGTGGAGCGCCACACCGGCATGCAGCTCACCGAATCGCGGGCGATGTGGCCAGCAGCCTCGGTCAGCGGTCTCTATTTCGCCCACCCGAAGGCCCGTTATTTTACCGTGGGCAAACTGGGCCGGGATCAAGTCACAGATTATGCCGCTCGCAAGGGTATGACGGTCGCCGATGCCGAACGCTGGTTGGGGCCAAATCTGGGGTATGATTCCCAATGATCTCCAATAAACCCACCTAGAGAATTCATCAATCATGCAAATCCGCAAGATATTCTGGTTAACCCTGTGTTTTGGCCATCCGGTTTTGGCAGGTGGCGGCGTTGGCATTGCCGTGTCGGACGCCTATGCCCGGGCCGCCCCGCCGGGCGCTCATAGCGCCATCTTCATGACGCTGGACAATCGCACAGCCAAACCCCACGCCTTGGTCAAGGCCGAAAGTCCCGCCGCCCAAGCCGTCGAACTCCATGTCCATGTCCTGGAGGATGGGATGATGGAGATGCGTCCTGTCCCTCGCCTCGAACTACCGGCGAACCAGCGCCTGACCCTCGAACCCGGCGGTGCGCATGTGATGTTGATCGGACTGACAGGATCCTTGTCTCCCGGCCAACAGATCCCGCTGACCCTGGAATTCGAGGATGGCAGCCGGCAGGCGCTCGTCGTGCCCGTCAAGGCCATAGCGACGCCCGATGCCGCAGACCATCACCACTAATAATTGGGCAGATGGATACGCCCCTCTTCGGTCTGAACAGTCTCGCGGCCGCCCTGCAGCAGGGCCGCAAGTTTAAGGTACTGTGGATTGACTGTCAGCGCGACGATGAGCGGATCCGCGAAGTCCTGGCGTCTGCCAGCCGTCTCGGTTGCCCGGTCAAGCGGGTGGTGCGTGGCGAACTGGATCGTGCCGCCCAGGGGGGCCATCATCAAGGGGTGATGGGCTGGCTAGCGGCGGCGGCACCACGGCGCGCGGATCTCGACGAGATCCTCGCCGCACTGACGGTCGATCCCTTTTTATTGGTGCTAGATCAGGTTCAGGATCCCCATAATCTCGGTGCCTGCCTGCGCACCGCCGCTGCGGTGGGGGTTCACGCGGTGATCGTGCCCAAGGACGGTGCGGTGGGACTCACTCCCACGGTCATCAAGGTGGCCAGCGGGGCCGCCGAATGGGTGCCGTTGATCCTGGTCACCAATCTTGCGCGCACCCTGCGAAGCCTCAAGGAGCGGGGCATCTGGCTGACCGGCACCGCCGCCGATGCCACCGAATCCCTCTTCGCGACGGATCTTGTCGGCCCGCTAGCCCTGGTACTGGGTAACGAGGGCACGGGGCTTCGCCGGCTGACCCGCGAGACTTGCGACCGGCTGATCCACATCCCGATGAGGGAGCCCGTCGAGAGCCTCAACCTCTCGGTGGCGGCGGGGGTCTGCCTCTATCAGGCTCTTCAGGCCCGCACCCGCTTGCCTCCCGGCTAGCCGCAGTGTCGAGGCATGGGGGGGGAGGATTCGATCACCAGCCTCGCGGGAGGAAGTCCTCGGCATTAGTGATA
>JBAXSA010000538.1:0-2090 GCA_037130945.1 Pseudomonadota bacterium
GCCAGCCAAATACATTCATGACTGGTATTGTCAAAAATATAAGCGCGATGAGCCAATTGAACCGCCTCCATCAACAAATTCAGCGAACGGTAATAACGACTTACGATTTTATCTTCAGGTACCGAATGTCCCCCTATTTTGACACGATGCCGTACACGGGAAATATTGATGTCCGGGTCTTCTGTGGCAACAAAGTAGAGATAAATGCGGAAACCTTTCTCCTTGGCCTTGGCCAGGAATGCTATCTTGTCAGGTGAGGACATGACCGTTTCAAAGGTAAAGCTAGTATGTGTCACCAGCAGTTTATGGCGAATGAAATCCGCCGCAACCGAAGCGAAATACGAATTTACCGTAACCGAAAAGAAACTCAGCTTGCCTTCATTGAAACGCAAATCGGCAGCTTCATTGAGTAAATCGGCCTGCTTCAGCAGCGTTGAGCGCATGAAAAACGACAAAATTTCCTCTCCCGTCGTACTCACGCCGTAAGCCTCCAGATCAAGCGCATCACCCCGTTCGCGGATGCCATTTTCAATATCATCGGGGTTGATATACACCCCCAGCAACTCCCGTCCAATGACGGATTGAATCCTGCTCTTACCGGAGCCATTGGGTCCGGCAAACATGCGAACCCTTGGTACGGGTGTACTCATGCTATTTCCAGTCGCTGACCAGGCTGCATGGGAGTTTGTGGGGGTAGCGGCTTAATAAATTTCCGTCTGCCATCGGGGAACACCTCCACCAGATTGTCGCCCTCACGTTCCATCACGCTGCTTCCCGCTGCCAACGCCTGCCAGTACGCTTGTTTAATGGCCGCCTCCGCCAAATCGGGAATGTGATCTTCCAGATAGCGAATCGCTTGTTCCTGTATATTCATAGGGTCTTTTTTGAGTTCATCATACGAGCCGAACCCTTCCATAGAGTTCGGCGTCCATGCCGGAGAGGACGGTGGCGATGGTGGTTTGCTAACGCAAGTGTTCCTGCACCAGGGTGAGAATCCGTTCACCGGTTTCGGACTGTTCCGGCTGGCCCTTGGCATCCATGACGACAATCCGGGTATTGCTCCCTTGAGACTCAAGCCGCACCTGGTATTGGCTGCCGGATTTGGGCACGGCCTTCTCGCTACGCCAGAAGGCCAGTTTGGATAGCCAACTGGTGGACTTGGGTTCGTTCTTGGTGGGATCGTCGTAACGGACAAAATAGAGCCCCCGCGAGCGATCCCGATCCTCCACCAGGAAGCCGGTACGATCTAGCGCCACACCGACCAGCCGCCAAGCCCTCGCAAAATCCTCGGAAACCTGCAAGGCCACACCCTCCCGACCCTTGATGAGTTGTGAGCGGGTCGCCACCGGTGCCGCCTGGGCCAAATCCTGCTTGGCACGCTCGACGTCACTCCCCAGATAGACCATCAGACGGCGCAGCATCTCGGCCTCTAGGCCGGGGTCATTGGCGCGCGGTGCCCAGTACATATTCTCGACTTGCCCGGCACGATCCACCACCGCCCGTTCTTCCATGCCGCGCTGGGTCAGGTACAGCAGGGTGATGCGCGACGAGTCGCCAGGCTCGATACGCACCCGGTATTGATCCCGGGTTCCGCTGGAATAGAGACTATCGGCCACCTTGCGCAGCAGGTTGGTGACCACATCGGACTTGATGTCCGCCCGGTTTTCAATCCAGTCGGTCTTGACCACCCCGAGGGTGGGATCCTGTTCGGTCAGCAAAATCCCGTTACTGCGCCAGAATGCCAGAACCTTGGCCCAGACCTGATCCGGGGGAGCCTGGATCTCCAGCCAGCGTTCGTTGCCATCGCGCAACACCCGGACATTCGAGAGTACCGGCAACACGGCATCATCGGCCTGAACGGCCCGGGCGGGCGCGGCCTGGCGTTCGCCACTATACTGGGAATAGGTGGCGGTCGGCGAAGGGGTGAGGTCTGGCACCTTGAGGCTATCGCGCATCGCCGCCTTGGTGAGATCGGGCGGTACTTCGAGATCCTGCTCGGCAATTTTCTGGCGTTTATAGTCAACCTTGCGATCCGGCAAAATGTCCGGGATGCTGCTACAACCTGCGAGCCATCCCGCCATCGCCATCGC
>JBAXSA010000539.1:0-2089 GCA_037130945.1 Pseudomonadota bacterium
GATGAGTTGGGCACCTAGTGAAAAAAATCCCGAACACTTATGCCTGGCTATATAATGGCCTTCTTATGGATATCTTTCTTATCGCAACTAATTGAACTTAAGCAATTATTATTTTAACCCAACTGAACCAGTGCCCTTTTCATCAATAGGAACCCAATTATTAATTTGCTAGGTTCGGATCAGTACCCCTGATTGTCGCATTTTACGGCGGGTGGTCTGCCCGTCCGTTTCAGGAATTTTTGATGACCGAATCACACGATCACACGTGTTCTCGATCTGGCCGTTACCGAGGATGATCCCGCCCAGCTTTTGCTGGTGCGGGACGGTGACTGGGACTAAATCTCCGGTCTGACCAAACGGCCTACTTGGAGGTCGACTTGGCAGCTGCCGGCTTCGCAGCTGCCGGCTTGGCACCTGCCGGCTTGGCGGCTGCTGGCGCGGCTGCTGCGGTTACGGCGGTTACGGCGGTCTCCTCGTCGCTGCCACCACCACGGGCACCATGCACGCTGACTACCGGCAGATCCGGTTCCGGCTTGTGAGCCAACTGCACGCCTGTGGGAAGTGTGAGCTCAGAAAGATGAATGCTTTGCCCCAACTCTAGCAAGCCGGTGTCGACTTCGATGAACTCCGGCAAGTCTCGCGGCAGGCAGGCGATTTCCACTTCCGTGACGGCGTGGGAAATCAATCCACCCTTCTTGACACCCGGTGCCGTGGTCTGATTGGCAAAATGCAGCGGTACTCGTATCCGGATCAGCTCACTTTCGCTGACGCGCTGGAAATCCGCATGTAACACCACAGGCTTGTACGGATGGCGCTGGAGGTCTTTCAAGACCACCCGTTCCTTGGCACCGGCGAGATTCAAGGTCAGGATGTGCGAATAAAAAGCCTCGGAGGACAGATGTAGCAACATCTCTCGGTGTTCGAGGGTCACCATGACCGGGGCCTGATGGGCACCATAGATGATACCCGGGAGGGAGCCCCGCCGGCGCAGGCGGCGGCTCGCACCCTTCCCTGAGTCGGTTCTTGGCTGAGCCTGAATTTCAAAGGTTTCTTGCATGGTTAGGTCTCCAATGGGGGCCCCGGCGTTGCGACCCACGCGGGGCGATCGTGAAAGGGCGGTGACCCGCCCGGTTAAAAATCTGTGTGTGTCAATCCATGAACAGGGTACTCACCGACTCCTCGTTGCTGATTCGCCGCATGGTTTCGGCCAGTAGCTCGGCCACCGAAAGCTGACGAATCTTGCCGCAGGCGCGGGCCTCGGGGCACAGTGGGATACTGTTGGTGACCACCAATTCGTCGAGTTGCGATTGGGATAAGTTGGCCACTGCGGGGCCCGACAGGACGGCGTGGGTGCAATAGGCCACGACCCGCTCGGCACCGTGGGCCTTGAGGGCTAGGGCGGCCTTACAGAGGGTGCCGGCGGTATCGACCAAGTCGTCCATGATCACGCAGGTACGGCCCTTGACCTCGCCGATGATGTGCATAACCTGGGCCTCGTTGGCCCGGGGCCGGCGCTTGTCGATGATCGCGAGTTCCGCGTCGTCGAGCCGTTTGGCCATGGCCCGGGCGCGCACCACCCCGCCAACATCCGGCGACACCACCATGGGATGCTCGTATTTCTGGCGCCAGATGTCATGGAGCAGGATCGGCGAGGCGTAAATATTGTCGACCGGGATATCAAAAAAACCCTGAATCTGATCGGCGTGCAGATCCATGGTCAACACCCGGTCGGTGCCGGCCTGGCTGATCATCTTGGCCACCAGACGGGCGGTGATCGGCACACGCGCCGAGCGGGGACGGCGATCTTGACGGGCATAGCCCAAATAGGGAATTACGGCGGTAATCCGCGCGGCGGACGCCCACCGCAAGGCGTCAATCATCACCAGAAGTTCCACCAGATTGTCGTTGGTGGGTGCGGAGGTCGATTGCAACACAAAAACATCCCGGCCCCGGACGTTTTCCTCGATCTCCGCCATCACCTCGCCATCGCTAAACTGCCCCACCACTGCCTTGCCGAGCGACATGTTGAGATAACCCACCACCTCGGTGGCCAGTTCCCGGTTGGCATTGCCGGTAAAAACCATCATCT
>JBAXSA010000540.1:0-2087 GCA_037130945.1 Pseudomonadota bacterium
TTATGTCTGGCTCAGAAAATCGTTGAAGCATGTTTATCCTCAAATATTTAATACACTAGCGACCCCTAAAGTGGATGAGCTTGTTGCAACGCCATACAGACACGGCGGAAAAGAAGAAGCGGAGGCTTTCTTTCTTAATGGCATGACACAAGCTATGAGCCGTATGGCAGAGCATGCACATGGAGCCTTTCCTGTCAGCATTTACTATGCGTTTAAGCAGTCGGAGACGGAAAACGAAGGCACTGGATCAACCGGATGGGAGACGTTCTTGGATGCAGTACTCCGGGCAGGATTTGCTCTCACGGGTACTTGGCCCATGCGATCTGAACGTGCGGCCCGTGCTGTTGCACAAGATACGAACGCCCTCGCCTCCAGCATCGTCCTCGTCTGCCGCAAACGCCCCGCCGACGCCCCCACCACCAACCGCCGCCAGCTCATCCGGGAGTTAAACGCCGTACTACCCGAGGCACTTGACGAGATGACCCGAGGCGCGGGTGGCGACCGTTCCCCCGTCGCCCCCGTGGACCTCTCGCAGGCCATCATCGGCCCCGGCATGGCCGTTTTTTCAAAATATTCCGCCGTGTTGGAGGCCGACGGTTCGCCCATGAGCGTTCGCACCGCGCTGCAACTCATCAACCGCTTTCTGGCCGAGGACGATTTCGACGCTGACACCCAGTTCTGTCTGCACTGGTTCGAGCAACACGGCTGGATCGAGGGTGCCTTTGGCGTGGCCGACGTACTGGCGCGTTCCAAATCCACCAGCGTGGAAGGCATCAAGGCCGCCGGGGTGATTCACAGCGGCGGCGGCAAGGTTCGCCTCCTCAAGTGGGCCGAATATCCCGCCGATTGGGATCCTCGTACCGACACCCGCACGCCAATCTGGGAAGCCCTGCATCAACTCATCCGCGCCCTGAACCAGGGTGGCGAAATGGCCTCCGGTGCGCTCCTCGCCGCCATTGGTGGCAAGGCCGATGCCGTGCGCCAGCTTGCCTATCGGCTCTACACCCTCTGCGAACGCCTGGGGAAAGCCGAGGACGCCCGCGCCTATAACGAACTCATCACCAGTTGGACGGGCATCGAACAGGCCGCCAGCGAGATCGGCCGGGTGAGAACACAGAGCGAACTGGAGATTTGAGGGGATCGCCATGCTGAAAAGTTATGAAGCCATCTACGATCACGGCAATCTGACCTGGTTGGGCGATGCGCCACTGATCGAATACGAGCGTGTACTGGTCATCACGGAGTCACATGCGGAGCTCATGCCAAACATCCGGCATGAGGACGTGGTTGAAAATATCATCAAGACCACCTTTGGCGCTTGGGGAAAACGGTCCAGGGAAGAGGTTGACAGGATCATTGCGGAACAGCGGGAAAGGGACTGGGGAGAGGGCGCGTGAAATTCTTTCTCGATAGCAACACCCTGATCTATTTTCTGCATGGAACCTTGCCAGAACCAGGAATGCGGCTGGTTGCCAGTGGCATGTTTGGCCAGGCCACCTATTCGGTGATTAGCCGCATTGAAATACTGGGGTTCTCACAAACCGACGAGATGCGGAACGCCACAGTGAATTTGCTAAGTTGTTTCACAGAAACAGGCTTGACCGACCGCATTGTCGATCAAGCGATTGATTTGCGTAGTCGTCGCAAAATAAAGGTTCCCGACGCCATCATCGCCGCTTCGGCACTGGTTCATCAGATGCCACTGGTCACGCACAACACCCAGGATTTTCGCTGGATTGACGGCCTGACCTTGATGGATCCCCTGGCGGAGACTATCCCATAATGCCTTGGTTCACATTCACCCTCGCTTACAACGAACTCATCACCAGTTGGACGGGCATTGAACAGGCCGCGAGCGAGATCGGCCATGGATAAGTCATCATGAGAATAATGGCATGTCTCAAATCCCTGCATATTGAAAATCTCACGGTTTTTCCGAAGGCCGATTTTGTATTTGGCAAAAACCTGAACATCCTTATTGGGGAAAATGGCTCGGGCAAATCGCACACCCTCAAGGCCGCTTACTGCGCTGTTGCCGTGAGTGCGGAAGGCGCAAAGGATTCCGCATCGAAGACGCCCACCAAGAC